>NZ_JBFADP010000040.1:0-82708 GCF_040641415.1 Streptomyces sp. NPDC020875
GGCGTCACCGAACGAGCCAGCGCCCCACCACTCGTCCAATACGCCTGCCCCACCTGCGCCACCCGACACGGCGCCGGACCCTCCCCCGACGACATGATCGGCTAGGAAGTTTCGTTCGGGGCGACGAAAGGCCCTGGCGCCCAGCGCCAAGCGTCCCGTGCCCACCGACCCCTGGGAGCCGGTGGGCACAGGCACGTCACACCGTCACCGTCACCGTCACTTCCCCCGGTACGCGTTGTGGATCGTCATCGACCCCGTGTTGCCCTGCTTGTCGGCGACCGTCGCCCTCAGGTCGATCCCCTTCCCCTTCGCCGGGGTCTTCACCGTCACGCGGCCGTCCTTCACCGCCGCCTTGTGCCAGCTCGTCCCACCGTCGTACGACACGGACACCGCCAGCGACTTGAGGTTCTTTTCGGCCGCCGGGCCCTGCACCGTCACCGGGTACGTCTGGACGCGGCCCGCCGGGGCCGTGGATTCCAGACCCACCGCCGGGGCGAACCGGACGACCGACAGCGGCAGCCGGGTGACGTCGGCCGTGCGCTGCGAGCGGAACGTCCACGACGCGTCCACCTTCGTCGCCACCCGGCTGACATCCGGGGCCCGGGTGACGGATGTCGTCAGGGTGTAGGTCGCCTTCTCCTGCGGTAGCGCGCTGAACAGTTCGCCCGCGTCCGTCGGCCGGTCGACGTGGCCGACGAGGCTCGTACCCCGGTGGAGGGTGGTCCGTGCCGTGGCGTACGACGAGTCGGCGGTGTTGCCCCGGCCGTCCGCGAACAGCGGCAGCCGGGCCCGGAGCGCGTCGCCCGCGCGGAACACGCCCCACTCCTCGCCGACCATCGGGCCGTGGACGGCGGTGTTGAGGTCGACGCGGTACGTCTTCCCGGCCCGGAACTTCTCCGGCCCGGCCGACGAGTGCAGCGACTCGGGGTTCTGCCCGCCGTCCCGCGTGGTCAGCTGGGCGTGTTCCAGGGTCCACCGGACGCCCTGGGCGGTGGTCAGATAGCTGGTCCGGCGGGTCTGCGCGGGCTGGGTCACCATCGTGCCGCCGCCCAGGCCGCGGGAGAACTCGCCGTAGGCGGTGTACTGGCCGAACTTGCCGGGGACGGAGGCGCCGAGGCCGACGTCCACGCGGGCGAAGTCGGAGTTCCGGTAGTGCTTGGTGAGACCGGCCGGGAAGCGGGTGCCGCTGCCCTTGAGGGCGGTGTTGTAGTCGGTGCCGGGCTTCTCCCAGGAGCCGAAGAGGTGGTGGGTCACGGTCCCGCCGCTCAGGGCCGGACCGGCGTGCGCGGTCCGTACCTTGCTGAGGGGGAAGAACATGGACTGCCACTCGTACGCCGTCGCGCCCTGGCGCACCGTGTACCCCATGTTCGAGACCCCCTCACCGGCCTCGGGGTCGGGCACGGTGACACGGACCGGCCTGGTGGTGCGGGCGTCGAGGACCACGGTGGTGTCTCCCGTCAGCTCCAGCAGGGGCCGGACGATCAGGTCGGTGCCCTCGGTCGCGGGGTCGTACGACTGGCCGGTGACGGCGTAACGCCCCTTGGGGAGCCGTACGGACCGCTCCCCGGTGGCGGGGTCGACCGTCAGAACCCTGTCGGGGGCTTCCCCGCCGGGGAATCCGATCGCGGCGGCGGCGCCGGGGTCGGGCCTGCCGTCGCGGCCGATGGCCCGGATGGTCAGCTCGTACGACTCGGGTTCGCGGTTCACGGTGGTGGCGGTGCGCACCACCGTCCGGCCGTCGTCGCCCTTGGCCACGACAATGGCCTGATACCGGCCGTCCGTACTCCCGGCCGCCCTGACGTCCGCGGTCACGTCGACGGACGCGGTCCCGCCCGCGGGAACGGTCAGCCGGGAGGATCCGAGGCTGAAGAGACCGGCGGGGGCAGGTCGGCCGTCGGGGCCGGTCGCGGAGGCCAGTGCCAGATCGAGGGTGAGATCCGTCGTACCCGTGTTGCGGTACGTGATCCGCTCGGTGGCGAGTTCGGCGTCGTCGTGGGGCCAGCGGGGACTGCCGAGGGAGACCGAGGCGGGCTCGGCGACGACGTTCTGGGCGGTGGCCCGGTCGACGTCGATACGGCCGGTGCCCTGGTCGAAGACGCTGTACGGGCCGGGCTCGGCGGACCCGGTGAGGGCCGCCTTGATCCGGGCCCCGGTCCAGTCGGGGTGACGCTGCTTGAGGATCGCCGCCGCGCCCGCCGCGTGCGGGGTGGCCATGGACGTGCCGTCCATGTCCCGGTAGCCGTCGGTACCGGCGGCGGCCGCGGTGACGGCCACTCCGGGGGCGGTCACGTCCGGCTTGATGTTGCCGCCGTCGAGACGGGGTCCGCGGCTGGAGAAGTCGGCAAGGGCGTTTTCGCCGTCCACGGCTCCGACGGTCAGCGCCTCGGCGGCCGTACCCGGGGATCCGATGGTGGACGGGCCCGATCCGTTGTTGCCCGCGGCGATCGCGAAGAGGACGCCCTTCTCGGTCGTGTACTTGTTGACCAGGGCTTCCATGGGGTCGATACCCGGGGAGTCCTGGCTGCCGAAGCTCAAGCTGACGACATCGGCGCCCTCGGCGACGGCCCAGTCGATGGCCTCCATGATCTTGGAGAAGCTGCTGGAGCCCTGGGCGTCGAGGACCTTGCCGTTGAGGAGCGTCGCGCCGGGTGCGACACCCTTGTGGGTGCCGCCGGACGCGGCGCCCGTGCCCGCGGCCGTCGACGCGATATGAGTGCCGTGGCCGTGACGGTCGCCCGCGTCGGCGTCCGCGGTGAAGTTCCGCTCCGCGACGACCCGGCCCGCGAGGTCGGGGTGGCGCTTGTCGATACCGGTGTCGATGACGGCGATCTTCACCCCGGTGCCGTCGTACGAACGCGACCACGCCTTCTGGGCGCCGATCTGGCGGGTGGTGCGGTCCAGGCTGGCCTTCACGACGGCGTCGAGCCAGACCTTCTCGATCCCGGCGGTGGTGGTGAGCGCTCCGCTCCGGGTGGTCCGGGTGAGCGCGTCCCACAACTCCGCCGCCCCGATCGGGGATTCGGCGGCGACGGCCTCGGCGCCGACGGCGGGCAGGGCCCGGTGAGCCGTCGACGCCCGTACCGACTTCTTCGCGGCACCCGCCGACGGGCCCTTGTAGGTGACGATGGCCTTCACGCCGTCACCGTGGAGCCGACGCCCCTCGGGGCTCGCCAGTTCGGTGACGTCGAACAGCCGCCGGTCGAGCTTCCCGGCCGCGATCAGCCGCTGCGCGTCGTACGGGACGACGTAGGTACGCCCCTGGGCGCGTTCGGTCCGCACGGGTATCCCCTCACGGCCCTCGCCGGGCCGGAACTGCGTGATCCGCCCCCCGGCACCGACGACCACCCGGTCCCCGGTGATCAGCGTCACCGTCGTCCCGGCCCGGCCGCCCTGACGGGCCCCTTCGCCACCCGGCTGGGCCGACGCCGCGCCCGCTCCGGCGGTCAGCGCCGTCCCCAGCGTGACGGCGAGGGCCACCCTCAACGAACTCTTCGTGCGTCCGCGCACACGTCCTCCCGCGTCTTTCCCCGGGCCCGGACGGGTTCCGCGCCCTCCGGTTCCGGTGAGCGGCGGCGGAGGGGGTGGGTTCACCGAGCGCGATCGGTTGGCCGCGATTCGGACGATTCCCGTCAAGTGCTCTGGCAGGGTTCCTCTTGGCTTCCAGCCGCCGGAATACGGTTCGTACCTAGAACTGACCGCTGACCGCCCCCACGGCGAGCGCGCCGGCCCAGGCCCGCCGACTCACTGACGCATCTCGTACGCGCCCGCCGGCGACACGGCCTCCAACGCGTACAACTCGTAGGAAATGGCGGTGCCGTCGTCGCCGTGCCGGTCGGACGTGCCGACGCGGGTGAACCCAGCTTTGATCAGGACGCGGCCGGAGGCGGGGTTGTCGGGGTGGTGCATGGCCTCCAGCCGGTTCAAGCCGACGGTAGTGAAGGCGGCGGAGACCACGTGGATGGCGGCGTGGGTGGCGTAGCCGTGGCCCCAGCTGTCCTCCCGGAGGATGTAGCTGATGGTGCCCATGGACGGCGTGCGTCGCCTCAGCGCGATCAGGCCGATCAGCTCGTCCTCGGTGACGATGCCCCAGCTCCACTGTGCCCGCGGGGTTTCGGCGGCTCGGGCCAGGGCGGCGCGGATCTTGTCGTGGGCCTGGTCGAGGGTGAGGGGCCTGCCGGTGGTGTGCCGGATCGAGGCGCCGCTGTAGACGCGGGTGAGGGCAGGTGCGTCGTCGAGGGCCAGGGCGCGCAGAGTCACCATGCGGCGGTCAGCTCCCTCGCGGTGGGCCGGTCGGCGGGGTCGGGGGCGAGGCACGCGGTGATGGCGTCCTCGAACTCGGGGAACGACCAGGGCCGGATGTCGCGCAGCGTGATGGTGGTGCCCTTGGCGATGACGGCGAGCTTGTCCAGCCGGTCGAGGTCGTCGTCGTAGGCGACGGGGCGGTGGCCGGTCCAGCACCAGAACAGGGAGACGCCCAGGCTCCAGATGTCGGCCGCCGGCTGCGCCTGGACGTGCGTGTCCGCAGGGGTCGCGAGGACGGCGGTGGCGACTTCGGGGGCGGTGGTGTGGGTAAGGGCGCCCCGGTACGGGACGCGGCGGTGGCCGTCGTCGGGGCCGCAGGCGAGGGCGTAGTCGATGACCGCGGCGTGGCCGCCGGGCGTCACGAGGGTGTTGGTGGGCTGGACATCGGCGTGGGCCCATCCGGCGGCGTGCATGAGCGCGAGGTGCTCTGCCCAGGTGCGGGCGATGCCCGCGAGCCAGGGGCGGACCGAGGCGCGGTCTCCCTCCGGTTCGCGGGCGAGGGTGAGGGCCCGCCACAGGGGTACGCCGTCGATCCAGTTGGCGGCCAGCCACCGGCCGCCGTCCCATGTCCCGGCGCCTACCCGGTAGCCGGGGTCGAGGGCGTCGGCGGTGGTGAGGCGGAGGAGGTGGTCGTCCTCCTGGGCCATCTCGGCGGCCTTGCAGCCGGCGTTGTCGCCGTCGGGGTTGTTGGCCTTCAGCGCGACGGCGCCCTCGGGGCCCTGGACCTTCCAGGCCCGGGAGCCGCGCCGGTCGCTCAAGAGCTGGATCGCGGCGGGCTCCCCGGTGTGTCCGGTGAGGAGAGCGACGGCTTCGCCGGGGGGAGCAGGTGTCGGGCCCATCTGCGGATCTCCGTCCACTCGGTGGGGATGTTCTCGAACACGTCGCGGCCGTCGTCGTCGGCCGCGGCGAGCGCGGCGGCCAGGTCGGGGGTCGCGGCGAGGAAGCGTGGGTCGCGGCGGCGGACCGCGGCCCTCACGGGGAGGAACGAGGCAGGGGCGGCCGGGATCCGGCGGCCGGCCGCGGTGGCTTCCTCTTCGCCCGCGTAGAACTTGCCGAACATCACCCCGACCGGTCCGTAGAGGTTCTTCAGCACCCAGTGCGGCCAGGCGAACAGGTCACGGTGCCGGACACCGGGTACGTCGCCCAGCAGGACGATGTTCTCGCACCGCAGGGCGCCGTGGGGCCGGTTCAACAAGGGCCGCAACCACTCCGCGGCTTGGGCGCCCGCGTGGAAGAGCTCGGCCTGGACGGCTTCGGCGTCGCCGTCGGCGCGGTAGACCGTCCAGGTCGTCAGGCCCCGCTGGAGCGACGGGGCGAGGTAGGGGCAGTGAGCGGTCATCTGCCGCACATAGCCGCTGATGTCCACGGACCTGGGCCGGGTGGTGCCGGCCTCGACGAGGCGCAGCGCCCCGGCGGTGCGCCGGGGCGCCGCGCTGGTGCGGCCGGTGGTCACCGGCGGGCGGTCTCCGCCTGGCCCGGGGCGACGTCGTCGCCGTCGCCGCCGTCGGCGGGGCCGCAGTCCCACTCCGCGACCACGATGCCGGTCTTCCGGTAGCGGGCGACGGCGTCCTGATCGACGTTGCCGTCGGCGTCGGTGAACCAGATCTCCGGCAGCGGCCCGTACGCCTCTTCGTAGGCGGCGACCCAGGCGATCGGGCCGTGGCCGTTGTTCGCGACGTGCCGGATCGGCTGGCCGGCGGTCTCCAGGCACAGGGCCTCGTAGGCCGGGGTCCCGACCAGGTCGTGCCAGGCCGCGTCCACGGCCGGGGAGAACATCTCGGGTGCGGACCGGCCGGTGCGGAAGCGCCGGCCGGTGATGGTCAGGAACCGGCGCAGCTCGGTAATCGCGGTGCTCACGGTGGTGCCCCTCTCGGTGTCGAGTGGTGCTCCCCCGGCCCGGGTCGGGCCGGGGTGTGGTGCTCAGTGCGCCGAACACCCGGAGGGATCTCGTCCCGGCCGGGGCGCGGCCGTTTCGAGAACGGCGGTGACGAGCGCTTCGTGCGGGCCGCGGTCCAGCCGAAGTTCGGCCTCGATCAGACCGAGCGGGTCGTGGAGCACGGCGTGGGTGCCGCTCACCGCAGTCCCGCCGCGTCGTCCTCTTGGCCGTGGTCGCCTGGTGGCGGCGTCCGGGGCCCGGGCGGCGGGGAAGCAGGCGTAGCCGCGGGCGGCGCGGGCGACCAGTGCCGGGGAGGGCCGGCCGAAGGCGGGCGGCTGGAGGCCGCGGTCTTCCGGCTGGGCGTCGGCGGGTGTGGGTGCGCTCATGAGCACCGCCTCCGTGTGCTGAGTGCGTCGCGTCGGTGTCGTTCGACGCTACGGAGGCCGCCGCTCCGTCCTCAACGAGATTGCGGGAAATTGCGGAACTTCACTCCAGGGCGTCGATCGCGGCCTGGATGAGGGCACGGGCGGCGTCGCCGTGCACGGCCATCTGTGCGAGGCCGGCGAACGCCCGCGTGTAGTCGGCGAGCTCGCGCGGCTGCGTCACCTTGATCTCCGCCGTCAGTGTCTCGACCACGGCCACGGTGTCGTCGTGGAGGTAGAACGCCTCCAGCGGCCACACGGTGCGCTGCGCGGTGAACGGGATGATCCCCAGCGAGACCGAGGCGAGCGGCATCACCGCCAGGAGGTGGCGCAGCTGCCCGCGCATCGCCTCGGGATCGGCTGTGCGGAACCGCAGCACCGACTCCTCCATGAGCACGACGTAGCGGTGGCCGCCCTCGTAGAGGAAGCGGGAGCGGGCGATACGGGCGGCGACAGCTTCGGCGATGTCGTCGGGGGTGCCCTGGAAGCGGGTGATCTGCTCCATGAGGGCGGTCGCGAAGCCGGGCGTCTGGAAGAAGCCGGGCGGCACGTTGGAGACGTAGACCCGGCAGACGCGGGTCCGCTCGTGCACGGCGTTGCGTCCCTCTTGGACCTTGCGCATCCCGTCCTTGTGCAGGCGGCGCCACTCCAGATACATGGAGTCCACGGCGCGGGCGGTGGCGATGAGGTCCTCGGCCTGGTCGTCCGCGCCGCACGCCGAACACCACGCGCGGATGTCCCCGTCGGAGGGCGGGGCATCGCCCTTCTGGATGCGGGTCGTCTTCGCGGGATGCCAGCCACACCGGGCGGAAAGGTCCTTACCGGTGAGGCCGGCGTCCTTGCGCAGGTGCTGCAAGCGCAGGGCCAACGCCTCACGGGCGGCCTGTGCGCTGGACGAAGGGGATGCGCTCACGGTGCTCTGCTCAGCGGGCCTGGACGGTGTACTTCTCGTGCGGTACGCCCCGCTCCCAGACCGCCTCGAACGCGGCGGAGCAGAGCGCGACAGCGGCCGGGGCGGTGGTGCGTTCCTTGCCGTCGATCGCCCAGTCACCGGCGCCGGTGAAGTGGTGGAACTGCACGAGCCGGTCGTCCAGGAGCCAGAAGTCGTTGCCGGGCAGCGGGATGTCGGAGGCGCGGCGGCGGGGCAGCCAGCGCACGTCCTCGCCGGCCTGGAGGTTGAGCGGGGTGATGGCGTGCTCGTAGCGGATGTAGTCGGTGACCGGCTCGGAGACGATCCGGGCGCGGCGCATCACCACGCCGCGGGCGACCGCGTCCTGCACGAGCGGCATCCACTGGGGCCAGAAGGAACGGGCCGGGTCGAGGTTCGGAACGCCGGCCCGCAGGAAGGCCGCGTAGTCGTCCGTCTCGTCGCCGACGGCGTACAGGTCCCGCATCTCCAGGTGGACCGCCGCGTGGTGGGTGTCGGCGAGCAGTTCAGCGAACGTCGCGGTGTTCAGCTGCTGCGCGTTCAGCGGCATCGCACGCCTCCCTCAAGATCTGCACCATGTGGAACGGGATCCGGATCACCCGCTCGTGCGGCGGGATCCCCGTCTTGTGGCCGGCCACCCACTCGGTGGAGCCGACCAGGGACTTGAGGACGGCGTCGGCTTCCTCGCCCTGGAGGAGCAGGTCCGCGCTCTCCTCTTCCACCCACACCGTCGCTGATCCCTCACCGCCGGTGTTGGGGTCGATCCCGACGAACCGTAACGTCATCACGTACTCCCCTGGGACTCGGTTGCGCATAGTTGCGCGATGACCGTCCCGCGCTGGGGTGTCTCCGTCAAGGGCGTCTATCGCGGCGCCCGATTTCACGCCGATCAGGATCAAGATCGGAGGACCGCCCTCATGATCAGCCCGGAAGCTGCCGCTGGGAACCGGCAGTGGACTGCCGACCAGCTTTGATCGCTGCTGCGCGAGTACTGTCCTCTGCCACGGCGGCGGCCGATGGCTGGAAGAACGGTCTGTGTCGGCCCGAGGTCCGCGAACCCCTCCGGGCCGGGCCGACCCATGCTGCCCAAGGCCCTAGGCTTCCCACTGGCGTCTGCCGTGAGGGGTAGCCGCCCAGCCTGCCTGCGACGTCGGCGGCCGCACCCACGGAGCGAGGCGCTGACCAGGGGCTACGTCGTCGTGCCAGTACCTCAGAACGGTCTCCTGCACGATCTCGGTTCGCTCCGCCGCGATGAGACACGAGACCGGCTCCAGCCCTCCCGCGTCCGCCTCGAAGGCGACAAGGACAGGCGGTTCTTCACCGATCTGGCGGGTGACTCTTGCGAGTTCCTCGCTCGTCGGCGCGCGGAACACCGGATCGAGAAACTTCGCCGGGCAGTTGACAAGCGTCGGATCGCCGAAGACTAGCTCCAAGCCGTGGTGGTAGGTGAGATCATGCCCGGCCGCCAGTCGTAGCTCAGCAGCGTTGCAAGCGATGACATCCCAGTCCCACCAGGACCCCTCAGGTAGCTGAATGCCCACGCGCCGTCGTTCCGCGTCCACCTTCAGCTCCCCTCATTCGTTCGAACAAATCGACAGGCTACACACGGACTCAGCGCTACGAACTTGACTTTTTGCACACCTGAGGTGTCTGGATATGCCTGTTCCCCACCGGGCTCAGCCCGCGGCAGTTCGGCGAGCTGGTGACGGTTCTGCGGCACCAGTGTGCGGACGCGGTCCGCAAGGGTGGGCCGTAGAGCCCTCCGCTGAGGGACCGGGCCCCGTTGGGCGCAACGTACTGGCGAACGAACCTGATGTAGCGCTCGGGCAGCTCGCGCGGCCTCACATCCGGGACTTCAGCACATCCACCTCGCAGCCCGGCGCGAACGCGTCGAAGCCGTGCTCGACCAGCCAGCGGACCCCCAGCAGGCCGCGTACCGACCACCACGCGCGGATCACGTCGAGGTCGACGTCCGCGCCGTAGCCGACGAGGAGGTCGGCCAAGTGCTCCTGATGGCCGACGGTCAGAGTGGCGAGGTCGAACAGGGCGTCGCCCGGGCCCGCCTCGGACCAGTCGATGACGCCCGTGACCTCGTCGCCGTCGGTGAAGACATGCTCGATCTGGAGGTCGCCGTGGGCGAACACCGGAGTCCACGGCCGGATCGCCGCCTCGGCGACCCGGCGATTACGGGTGACCAGGTCGGCGGGGAGGATCCCCTTCGTCACCAGCAACTCGCACTCGTGGTCGAGTTCTACCGCGAGTTCCTCCGGGCTCCGGCGGCGACGGCCGGGCCAGGGCGGCAGGGGCGCCTCGTGCAACCGACGGACGGCGGCACCGGCCGCGACCCACGCCGCCGACGACCCGTTCGCAGGCCCGCCGAGGCGTCCGAGGGCCGTGCCCGGAAGGGCGGCGATCGCGAGAACGGGCGGCTTCCGCCACAGGACTTCCGGGGTGGGAACCGGGGCCAGGGACATCGCCTCGACCTCGATGTCGATCCGCGCCTGATCGGTGTCGACCTTCAGGAACACATCGCCGACGCGGAGGGTCGCGCGCTCGGCATGGGCGACGACGACTTCTACTTCATCCATGGGCGGCCAGTATCCCGGGCCGCGCCTCGGCACTCCCGGGTGCCGTCCCAAGACCCGGGCCGCGCCCGGCTGACCTGATGTTGTCGGCGGTCCGCGGCCCGCCTGTGGCTTGTCGCGCAGTTCCTCCCCCTATGCCTTCGGCAATGGGGGGGACCCCCAACCTATGCCTCGGCGATGGGGGGACCCCCAGCGCCTCGGCCCTCCGGGTGAGGCCCACGCCACCCGCCCAGCCGGGCGAGCCAGTCAGGCGACCGCGCGCCGTCGTGGGCCGTTCGCGCAGTTCCCCGCGCCCCTAAAAGCTCTCCCCGGCCTCGTCCCTGAGAAGAGGCCCGTCTCTCTGCGAAAGGGGCGAGGAGGGCAACCAGGGGCGCGGGGAACTGCGCGACCAGCCCACGACGGCGTGCGGTCGGCAATGGCCGATGTGGACACCCCACAGGCTCCGGGGTAAAGCGTCCAGCCGGAGGACCAAGGCGCTGGGCCCCCATCGCCAAAGGCATAGGGGGCGGAACCCTGCGAGTAATCACCCACGGGTCGCAGAGCGACAGCAGGCCGCCCGGCGTTACGCGCGCTGCCAGGTCTGGCGGGCGCGGGCCGTGGCGAAGAGGGCGTCCACGTCGGCGGGTTTGTGGACGCCGCCGAGCGCGCCCAGGGCCGGGACGTCCGCGTCGCGGACGATGCGGATGTCCCGGGGTCTCGGCGGGATGATTTCCAGTCGGGTCGCGTCGACCACGACGAGGACGGGGCGGACCGTCGTCGCCAGGGCGTGGGCGGCGCGTTCGGCGAGGCGGTAGGCGAGGCGGAGGGGCGGTATCTCCTCGTCGAGGCGGAATCTCGTCCGGAGTTCGCCGTTGGCGACGACGACCCGTAATCGGCGGGCGGGCACGTCGTGGACCGCGAGGACGCCGCCCGGGCCGACGGCGAGGTGGTCGATCCGGTCGCCGCCGGGCAGCGGCAGGGAGTGCAGGGTCCGCCAGCCCTCCGCGCCGAGCCGGTCGAGGGCCGCGCCGACGCGTTCCTCGGCGGCGAGCCGGGCCCGCGCGGCCCGGTGGGGGTCGCGGCCCAGGGACGCGAGGCGGCCCGGTGGCGGGAGATGGTCGAGGGCCGCGTGGAGGGCCTCGCCGGGCCGGTTGGGCGCGAGGTCGTCGTCGGGGTGGAGGGCGAGCCGGGTCAGTTCGGCGGAGGTGGGCACGGGCGGGGGCCCCACCGTGACGTCCCCGGTGACGTACGGCGCCAGGACGGCGAGCACTTCGGCGCGGAGTGACGTATGGACCAGGCGGATCCGGCCAGCCTCGACGGCGCCCCGGGCGCCCTCGCCGCCGTCCTCGCGGTCGTACCAGGCGACGATCCGGCCGTCTCGGGCGCGGACGTACAGCCGGTCGCCTGCCGGTGTGACGCGGAGTGACACCGTGATGACCTCACCTTCGGCCGCCGCCACCGGGCGTGGCGTTCCCGACCATGGGACCAGTCCCCGGCCCTCCTGGGCAATAACCTCGCCATGTCCGGCCGTAACCGACTCGGCGTCGGGTAGGTGGTGCACACTCTCACCGAACGAATGGTTCGAACGGGGTGGTGGATCCACCCCTTGTGGGCGTATGCCTGTGGTGCTTCGTGAAGGCGGAGCCTCGGGGAGGAGGCAGGCGTGTTCGGGGGGATCGACGAGGTCGAGTGGACCGGTCTGGAGCATGCCTACGGTCCGGCCGGTGACGTACCCGGGCTGTTGCGGGGGCTGGCGTCGGCCGATCCCGAGGTACGGGAGTCGGCGCTGGACGGCATGTACGGCGCCGTGCACCACCAGGGCGATGTGTACGACTCGACGCTGGCCTGCATACCGTTTCTGCTGGAGCTGGTGGCGGATCCGGAGGTGCCGGACCGTGGTGGCGTCGTCGAGCTGCTGACCAGCATCGGCGGGATCGAGCTGGACGGCGACGACGAGCTGGACCCGGAGGGCGAGGAGTTCGAGTCGGCGGCCAACTACGCGATGGCCGCTTCGGCGGTGACGGCCGGATCCGATGTCTTCCTGTCGCTGGTGGACTCCGAGGACCGGGGCGTACGGCTGGCGGTGCCGCTGGCGCTGGCCGCGTTCCATCAGGAACCGGCGCTGGTGCTGGCGCTGCTGCGGGAGCGGCTGAAGGTGGAGCAGGACCCGGAGGTCCGGTTCGCCTGTGTGGAGGCCGGCGGGCGGATCGCCCTGCGGCACGACCGGCTGGCCGGGGAGGTCGTGGAGTGGCTGACGGCCCTGACCCACGGCCCGCACGACGGCAAGCCGTCGGTGTACGACCCGGACGCCTACCGGCTCGGCCCCTCGCACCGGACGGCCCGGGGACCTGACGGCACGGGTGGCACCGGCGAGGGCGGCCGGGGCCCGGTGTCGAACGGGGTACGCGGCCCGCTGCTGGGCGCGCCGGGCGGCGGGCGGATGCCGGGGCGTTCGTACGATCCGGGGCTCAGGCTCTCCGCGATCGCCCAGCTCGCCCGGTGCGCGCCGGAGACCCTGCCCGCCGATGTGGTGCCGGGGGTGACGGGGCTGCTGCGGGAGCTGCGGGCGGCCCGGGTGACGGGTCCGGCGGGGCGGGCGGTGCCGCCGCAGGCGCAGGCGGGGACGGCGCAGCAGTCGGCGGCGGGTCCGGCCGGGCGGTTGCGTGAGTACCGGGAGACCGACCGGGTCGGGCGGGTCGCGCCGTGGACGGGCGATCTGCTGCGGACCCTCCACGCGGGGCTCGGTGACCGGGTGGACGACCGGATAGCGCTGCTGGCGGACCAGTTGTGCAGCCCCGACTGGGGGCAGCGGATCGACGCGGTCCGGATGAGCGGCGGGCTGATGCGGACCTGGCGCGGAGACTACGACGAGCTGGTGAGCCTGATCGGCGACCAGCTGGACGACGAGGAGCCCCGGCTGGCGGACGCGGCGGTCGCGGCGCTGGAGGATCTGCACCGGCTGGCGGAGCCCGCCGCCGACGCGCTCGCCGACTATGTGCGGTGCGGCCCCGACCGCTGGGTACGGCGGTGGGCGGAGGGCCCCGACGCGCTGAGCCGGGCCCTGGTGACGCTGGCCAGGACCGGGGACCCCCGGGCGGTGCCGGTCCTGCTGCGGCTGCTGGAGCGGGAGCACGCGCCCCGGGACCTGGGGTACGCGGTGGGGCATCTGGGCGCGGCGGCGGCGCCGCTGGTTCCGGTGCTGCGCGAGCGGCTGGGTGCCGTACCGCTGGACGACCGGCTGTACGACCACGCCGGGTCGCTGCTGTGGGCGCTGAAGGCGCTGCGGGCGACGGAGGCGATGCCGGAGGTGCTGCGGGTGCTGCGGGGCGCGCCCGCCTACCGGCGGGAGTGGGTGGTCGAGCTGGTGCTGCGGGCGCTGACGGCGTTCGGGCCGAAGGCGGCGGACGCGGCGCCGGATCTGCGGGCCCTGCTGGCGGACGCGGCCCGGGGCGACGCGCTGCCGGTGGCGTTCGGGGCGAAGGTGGCGGCGACGCTGTGGGCCGTGGAGGGCGACGCGGAGGCGGTGCTTCCGGTGCTGCGGGGGGCGCTGATGTCCCGCGACCAGGGTGCCCGGCGGGTGGCGGCGGAGGCGGTGGGCACGATGGGCCGGGCCGCTTCGGGCGCGGCGCCCGCTCTCGTACCGCTGCTGTCGGCGGCGGATCCGTGGACCCGGGTGGACGCCGCGCACGCGCTGTGGGCGGTGACCGGGGACGCGGACCGGTCGTGGCCGGTGCTGCGGACGGCGTGGGAGTCGCTTCCGGCGACCCGGATCGCGACGGCCGAGCTGCTGTCGCGGAGCGCGGCCGAGCCGGGGGCGGCGGCCGGGGACCCGGACCGGCCGTGGCCCTCGGGCGCGGCGGCGCTGCTGCGGTCGGAGCTGTCGTACGTCCGTCGCCACAACGCGATAGACGGAGGATATGGCAGTCATGACATCGTGAGGGACGAGAGGCTGCTGGCCCTGTGCCGACAGGCGCTTAACGGGAGGAACCTTTAATGATCATCTTCGGTACCAAGGGATATCTGTACCAGCTCGCGATAGTGACGCTGGTCTGCGGCCAGTGCGGCAATCCGGCGGCGCACACCCTGCGCAAGCGGGTCACGAAGTTCACGCTCTTCTTCGTGCCGCTGTTCCCGTTCTCCACGAAGTACGGCACGCAGTGCACGTTCTGCGGGGCCGAGTCCCAGCTGAACCAGCAGCAGGCCGACGCGTTGCAGGCGCAGGCGGTGACCGGCGGGGCGGTGCCGGGCGGGGCTCCGGGACACGGCGCGCAGGGTGGGGCTCCGGGGTACGGCGGGCCGCAGCAGGCGAACCCGTTCGCGTCGGGCAATCCGTTCCAGCAGGGCGGCGGTCCCGGCCAGTCGGGCAATCCGTACCAGCGCTGACGCCGCCGGGGCGGCCGCGCGGGGGCGCGGAGGCCGGTCCGGGGGGCGCGGGGTGTGGTGTCCGTCCGGCGGACGGACGGGTCCGGGGGTCCGGTCGGCCATCTCATATGGTTGACGGGGACCTCATGTCCGCCGTCCGCCCGCCCGACCCGTACCGACCCTTCCGCCCGTTTCGTACCGCCCGCACCCGGCGAGGAGATCCTTGCGTCCGCACCGTCACCGGATACGCCGGATTCGCCGTTCGCCCGTCCTGCTGGCGCCGCTCGCCGCAGGGGTGGCCGCCGGGGCGGCGGCGCTGCTGCTGGCAGGCTGCGGTACGGCGGGTGAGCTGCGGAGCCACGGGCCGACGCCGACCGCGACCGGCCCCATCCGGCTCTGGCCCGATCTGCCGCCGGTCACCGCGCCGCCCTACGACTACGGGGAGATCGACACCCTGGTCATTCCGGAGGTCCGGGTACCGAAGGGCGGAGTCAGGGCGCTCGACCCGATCGAGGTGATCCGGGCCGAGGCGAAGGCGAACCCGTCCGCGTACACCGGTCCGGACGGTGAGCCGCTGCCCCTGATCCTGACCCGGCTGGACGCCTGCAAACGCGGCAAGGACGCCCTGCGGGACGGGGCCGACGGCGCGGCGCCGAAGCCGGGCGACTGCCCGGTGCTGGCGCCGTACTACATCGATCTGACCGGCGACGGCCGCGAGGAGTTGATCACCGGCGTCCGGGTCGGCAGCCAGCTGACCGAGGTCCGGGTCTATATGTCCGGCGCGAAGAAGGACCTCTCCGTACTGACCCGGATCATGTCGACCTCCGACCAGCTCGTGAGCGTCGACGTGGCGGGCCGGGACATCATTCTGCGGTCGGTCTCGGCGGGCATCCCCGGGTACGAGTACCGCACGGCCTGGTCGTGGGACGCGCAGCATCAGGCGATGCTGCCGACCCGGGACGAGATCGTCGAGGTCAAGTCGCCCTCCTCGAAGCCGGTCCCCGGCGCGTCGATCACCGCGTCCGCGTCGGCCGCGGGCTCCGGCGGCGGTACGGGCACGGGGCCGGGCTCGGGCGACGGCACGGGGGACGGCGGCGCGGAGGACTCCAGGCCATGACGCGTCCCCAGAAGCCCTCGGCCCGGGACACGGGTCCGGACCCGCGCCAGGACGCGGCGCCGACCCGGGACGGCGACGCGTTCCCCGCGCCCGGCGGGGGCACCGGCCCCGCCACGGAAACCAGCACCGGAGCGGACCACCCAACCGGCCCCGGAACCGGCGACGGCCGGACCACGGCCACCGGGCCCGGCGGCCCGGACGCGGCCGACCCGGGCGGCACGGCCGACGCACCCGCCGCACCCGGCGTGACCGGCGCGCGGGGCCCGGACACCCGGGGGGCGCGGCCCGTACCGCTCCCCCGGCGCCCCTCGCGACCCTCGCGACCCCTCCGGCCCGGGTCCCCCGGGTTCCGGCCGCGCGCCCGGCTGCGGCTCCGGCCGCGCCGCCCCCGCTGGACCGCGACCCTGACCTGGAAGGCCGCGCTCTTCATCACCGTGATGTGCTGCGGTCTGGCCACCCTGCTCGGTGTGCTGGTCCACGTCGGCGTGACCCGGCAGACCGTGGACACCTCGCGGCAGAAAGCGCTGGACCGGCTGGAGGAGGTCACCGCCGCCTACCAGGCCGGGCAGCCGCTGCCCAAGTTCGGCGGCATCGACTCGCCGGGCCTCCCGGCCGAGCTGCGGGAAATGGCGCTGAACGGCGAGCGGGGCACAATGGTCGCCCGGTTCCGGGAACGCCCCACGATGTGGGCGGCGGGCCCGGCCGACGGACGGGCCATCGCCGTCCGGGTCGACTACACCCACGCCGCGCGGACCATCGCCGCCCTGGACCGGGCGATCCTCGGCTCGGCGGGCCTGGCGATCGGTACGACGCTCCTGGTGGGCGCCGTCGCGGTGACCCGGGTGACCCGGCGGCTGCATCTGACGGCACAGGTCGCCCGGCGGATCAGCGCCGGAGATCTGGACGCCCGGGTGGACGACCCCAGGACCAAGGACCCGTCCCGCCCGCTGGACGAGGTGGCGACGGTCTCCGGGGCGCTGGACACCATGGCGTCGTCGCTCCAGCACAAGCTGCTGAGCGAGCAGCGGTTCACCGCCGATGTGGCACACGAGCTGCGGACCCCGCTGACCGGACTGACGGCGGCGGCCGAACTGCTGCCGGACGGCCGCCCGGCGGAACTGGTCCGCGACCGGGTCCGGGCGATGCGGTCGCTCACCGAGGACCTGCTGGAGATCTCCCGGCTGGACGCGGGCCGCGAGACGGTCGACCTGGCCCTGTACGAGCTGGGGGTACTGGCCGAGCGGGTGGCCCGCGCGTCGGGCACCGCGACCGAGGTCCGGGTCGTACAGGACGCGCTGGTCGAGACGGACCGGCGGCGGCTGGAACGGGTCCTGGGCAATCTGGTGGCCAACGCGCACGGCCACGGCGCCGCACCGGTGGTGCTGTCGGTCGACGGGCCGGTGGTCACGGTCCAGGACGGCGGCCCCGGCTATCCGGCGTACCTCCTCGACCACGGACCCGAACGGTTCCGTACCGAGGGCGGCGCGAAGGGCCACGGCCTCGGGCTGACCATCGCCGTGGGCCAGGCGTCGGTCCTGGGCGCGACGCTGACGTTCCACAACCCGCCGGAGGGCGGCGCGCTGGCCCGGCTGGAGCTGCCGCGCGGAACCGGGCCCGTGGACTGAGAGACGAGCCCCGCCGTACGACCCCGGACGGACCGGCTGACCGGGCGCCCGCGTCCGGTGGCGTACGACCGGACCGTCGGCCCGCCGGGACCGGCCACCGGCCCGCGGGAGCAGCGACCGACCCCATCCCCGCGTGAACCGGACGCTCCCCGGACCGGAACGCCCACACCCTCCCGCAAACAGGACGCGCACACCTCATACATAACGGACATAAACCTCGGCTCTTGCTACGTTTCCCCGCATGACCGCAAGCGCAGACCCCGGCCCCGGCCCCGGCGCGCACACCGCGACGGCCCGGGGAACTGCCCGGGGAACGGGCCCGGCGGAGGCGGAGGAGGCCCCACCGGCGCCCCCCGGGCGGCGCGGCGCCGAACTCTGCCTGCTCGTCGGCGCGGTGGGGATCCCCGTCTTCGGCTATGCCGCCGTCGGCCTCGGACGCGGTGGTTCCGTACCGCCCGACGTCCTCGGCTACGCCGCCGGACTCGGCGCCCTCGCCCTGGTCGCCCATCTCGCGGTCCGGCTGCGCGCCCCCCGCGCCGACCCCCTCCTGCTGCCGATTGCCGTCCTGCTCAACGGCCTCGGCCTGGTCCTCATCTACCGGCTCGACCTCGACACCCCCGGCGAGGTCGCCGCCCCCGCGCAACTCGTCTGGTCGGCCCTCGGCGTCGGTCTCTTCACGGTCGTCGTGGCGCTGCTGCCGGACCACCGGATCCTGGCCCGCTACGCCTATGTCTCCGTCGTCACCGCCCTCGCCCTGATGGTGCTGCCGATCCTCTTCCCGCCGGTCAACGGCGCCCGGATCTGGATCAGGCTCGGCGCCCTGTCCTTCCAGCCCGGCGAGTTCGCCAAGGTCCTGCTGGCGGTCTTCTTCGCCGCCTATCTCGCCGCCAACCACCGCACCCTGTCCGCCCGGGGGCGCGGTCTGCGCCGATTCCGGCTGCCGCCAGCCCGGGTACTGAGCCCGGTCGTCACGGTCTGGCTGGTCAGCGTCGGCGTCCTGGTCCTGGAACGCGACCTCGGTACGTCCCTGCTCTTCTTCGGCCTCTTCGTCCTGATGCTGTACGTGGCCACCGGCCGGACCGGCTGGATCCTGGCCGGGCTGGCGCTGGCCTCGGCGGGCGCGTACGCCGTCGGCACCCTCGAACCCCATGTCCACGGCCGGGTGGACGACTGGCTCCGCCCCTTCGCCTCCATCGACGCGGGCCTGGGACCCGACCAGATCGCCCAGTCCCTGTTCGCGTTCGGCGCGGGCGGACTGCTCGGCACCGGGCTCGGCCTCGGCCACTCCGTCCTCATCGGCTTCGCCGCCAAGTCGGACTTCATCCTCGCCACCGCGGGCGAGGAACTGGGCCTTGCCGGGCTGGTGGCGCTGATCCTGCTCTACGCCCTGCTGGTGGCCCGCGGCTACCGGGCGGGCCTCGGACTCCGCGACGACTTCGGGCGGCTGCTCGCGGTCGGACTCGCCTCCATCGTGGCGCTCCAGGTCTTCGTGATCACCGGCGGGGTGACCGGACTGATCCCGCTGACGGGCATGGCGATGCCGTTCCTCGCGCAGGGCGGCTCTTCCGTGGTCGCCAACTGGATCATCGTGGCGCTGCTGATCCGGCTGAGCGACGCCGCCCGGGACCCCCTCCCGGGCGGCCCCGATCCGATGGCCGCCCGCTCCCCGCTGCTCACCGGTGAAACGGGCGGACCCGGCGAAGCTCCGGGACGGACTCCGGGCGGGACTCCCGGCCGGGCGGCGGGCCGGTGATCCGCCCCATCCGGCGGGCGGCCGGACTCTGTCTGCTGCTGCTGGCGGCGCTGCTGGTCAACGCGGCCCGGGTCCAGGTCGTCGACTCCCCCGAACTGGACCGGAATCCGGCCAACCGGCGCGGCCCGATCGCCCGCTACTCCGAACCGCGCGGCGACATCCTCGCCGGGGACCGGGTGATCACAGGCTCCCGCGACACCCGGGAACAGCTCCGCTTCGAACGCGTCTACCCGCAGGGGCCGATGTACGCGCCGGTGACCGGCTACGCCTCGCAGACGTACGGCACGTCCCTCGTCGAACACACCGAGGACGCGGCGCTCTCCGGCGCCGACCCGCTGCTCTCGGCGATCCCCCTCTGGAACGACCTCACCCGGTCGCGGCGGCCCGGCGGCAAGGTCTTCACCACCATCGAACCGGCCGCCCAGGAAGCCGCGTTCCGGGGGCTCGCGGGCCGCCGGGGCGCCGTCGCCGCCCTCGAACCGTCGACCGGCCGGATCCTGGCCCTGGTCAGCAGCCCCTCCTACGACCCCGGAGAGCTGTCCGGCACCGGCCCGGCGACCCGGGCGGCCTGGCACCGGCTGACGTCGGCGGCCACCCAGCCGATGCTGAACCGGGCGATCCGCCAGACCTATCCCCCGGGCTCCGCCTTCAAGATCGTCACAGCGGCGGCGGCCCTCGACGCGGGCCTGGTCCGGAACGTGGACGCGCCGACGGACACCCCGGAGCCGTACGTCCTGCCGGGCACCAGGACCCGGCTCCCCGACGCCACCGAGGGCTGCGGCGGCGCGTCCCTCGCCTACGCCGTCCAGTGGTCGTGCAACTCGGTGATGGCCGCGCTCGGGGCGAGGACCGGACTCCCGGCGATACTGCGGACCGCGGAGAGCTTCGGCTTCAACGACCGGTCACTGCGGATCCCGGCCCGGGTCGCGCCGTCGAACTTCGACACCCGGATGTCCGTCGACCAGGTCGCGCTCTCCTCGATCGGCCAGTTCAACACCACCGCGACCCCGCTCCAGATGGCGATGGTCGCCGCCGCCGTCGCCAACGGCGGCCAGCTCCGGCGCCCCTACCTGGTGGACCGGGTCACCACCGCCGGAGGCCGTACCGTACGCCAGTACCACCAGCGCCACTACCGCCAGGCCATGAACCCCTCCACCGCACACCGGCTCCAACGGCTGATGATCCGGGTGGTCGAGGACGGCACCGGCCGGAACGCGGCCGTCCCGGGCGCCCGGGTCGGCGGTAAGACGGGCACCGCCCAGCACGGCCCCGACAACACCGGCATCCCCTACGCCTGGTTCATCGCCTGGGCCCAGGGCGACGACGCGGTCCAGCCCGGGGTCGCGATCGCCGTCGTGGTCGAGGACGCCGAGGCGATCCGCGGCCGGGTCAGCGGCAACGGCAGCGCGGCACCGATCGCCCGCGCGGTGATAAGCGCCGTACTGGAAACCCAGCCGACCCGCTGACCTCGGCGGACGGCCCCCGACACACCCGGCGGCGTCCCGCCGTACGGACAGGGCCTGTTCCCGGACCCCACCCCGACCTAACGTTCGGTACATGACGTCCTACGAACTGGCCCAGGTGAACATAGCCCGCCTCAAATTCCCCCTCGACTCCCCCCAGCTGAAGGACTTCGTCGAAGCCCTCGACCCGGTGAACGCGGTCGCCGACGCCGCCGACGGCTTCATCTGGCGGCTCGCCGACGACGACGGCGGCGACGCCACCGAGATCCGCGTCTTCGACGACGAGTGGATCCTGGTCAACATGTCCGTCTGGTGCGACAAGGACGCCCTCACCACCTTCATGTACGCGGGCCGGCACCGCGAACTCCTCAGCCGCCGCCACGACTGGTTCGAACGGGTCCGCGAGGCGATGACGACCCTCTGGTGGGTCCCGGCGGGCCACCGCCCCACGGTCACCGAGGCGGAAACCCGCCTCGTCCACCTCCGCACGGAGGGCCCCACCCCGCACGCCTTCACCCTGGGCCGCTCGTTCCCCCCACCGGGAGCCTGACGGGGCGACGGACCGGACTCACAGGTCCCGGGCCGTCCGGCGCGTCACCGCCCGAACGGGTGACCGGAACACGTCGGTTGACGCCCGGTGTGCCCGGGCGGACGGCTTCCCCGGCGCCTCGGCCGTCAGGGCCTCCGGCTACGCTGCGGACATGACCAGTCCCGCGCCGGCGACGACCCGGGCCTATCGGCGGCTCGGGGTCGAGGAACGCCGAACGCAACTGCTCGACGCCGCCCTCGACCTCTTCGCCCACCTGCCGCCCGAGGACGTCTCCCTGGACGACGTCGCCGAGGCCGCCGGGGTCTCCCGGCCCCTCGTCTACCGGTACTTCCCCGGCGGCAAACAGGAGCTGTACGAGAAGGCCCTCCGCTCCGCCGCCGACGAACTGGAGGAATGCCTCGCGGAACCCCGGACCGGGCCGCCCACCGGCCACCTCGCCCGGATCGTCGACCGCTATCTCGCCTTCGTGGACTCCCACGACGCCGGATTCAGCGCCCTGCTGCGCGGCGGCAGCGTCGCCGAGACCTCCCGGACCACCGCCATCGTGGACGAGGTCCGCCGGGCCGCCGCCGAACAGATCCTCCGCCACCTCGGCGCCGAACAGCCCGGACCCCGGCTGCGGATGATGGTCCGCACCTGGATCGCCGCCGTCGAAGCGGCGTCCCTGATCTGGCTGGACGAACGGAAACAGCCACCCGCGCCCGAACTCCGCGACTGGCTCCTGGACCATCTCGTCGCCCTCGTCGCCGCGACCGCCGCCACCGACCCCGAGACCGCCCGGACCTTCCGCGCGCTCCTGGACCGCGAGCCGCCCGACGGGCCCGCCGCCACCCTCGCCCGGCGGATCGAAGCCGCGCTCGGCCCGGCCGCCGGGCCCACCCCGTGACCGCCGACGGCCGGGGCGGCTTACGGCCCGGGGGCGCATACCGGGGGCCCCGGGCGGGCACTATCTTGGGCCGGGGCCGCCCGCGCGCGACACCGGCCCACCGGCCGCCGGGACACCGGCCGCCACAGCCCGGTACGACACCACGACCACGGCAGCGGGGCGGCGACCGTACCCCCTCCGCGCACGCGAGACGGGAGACCGGCCGATGGCGACGACGGTCGGTGTGATCGGCCCCGAGGACCTGGTACGCAAGGTCCTCGCGGTGGGCACCGAATGCGGGGCACGCCGACTGCGGCCCTACCCCTGCCGGTACGAGGAACGGACCGCCCAGGCCGTCGCCCGCGCCAGGACCGAGACCGACGCGCTGCTCTTCACCGGGATCGCCCCGTACGCCGTCGCCGAGGCCGCCGGACCGCTCGACCGGCCCGCGATGTACGTCCCGTACAGCGGCGCGACCCTGCTGCGCGCCCTGGTCGAACTCCTCCGGCTCGGCCACGACGTCTCCCGGATCTCCATCGACACCCTCGGCCGCGCCGAAGTCATGGAGACCCTCACCGAAGCCATGCTGCCCACCGAACACGTCCGTGTCCTGCCCTACCGCCCCGGACTGACCGCGGACGACCTCGCCGCCTTCCACCGCGACGCCCGCGACCGCAAGGGCGCCCGGGTCGCCGTGACCTGCCTCGGCTCCGCGTACCAGCTGCTGGAACACGAACTCCACGCCGTACGGCTCTCCCCGTCACGGCACTCCATCCGCGCCACGCTCCAAGCGCTGCTGCTCGCCACGGCGGGCGTCCACAGCGGCGACGCGCAGGTGGCGCTCGGCATCGTGGAGGCCGCCCCCGAGCCGGGGCCGGAGCCCGACGGGCCGTACGGCGGCGGCCGGACCGGCGGCCCCGTCGCCCGCGCCCTCGCCGAGGACCTGCGGATGCCGGGCGGCAGCCTGGCCCGGCTCCCCGACGGCCGGCCCCTGGTCGTCACCACCAAAGGCGTCCTGGAGGAGGTGACCGCCGGATTCACCCGGCTGCCCTTCCTCGACGGCCTCTCCGCCCGGCACGGCGCCGTACGCATCGGATTCGGCCTCGGGCGTACGGCCGCGGAGGCCGAGGCACTCGCCGCCCGGGCCGTCGCCAGGGCCCGCGCGGTCGGGCCCGTCGCCGCCGTCGTCTGTATGAAGGACGACGTCGACATCGTCATCGGCCCCGGGACCGCGCCCGAGGCGGCCGGGGCCACCGGCGCGACCCTCGCCCGGCGCACCGGCCTCAACCCCAAGACCCTCGACAGCCTCCGCGCCCTCATCGCCGAAGGCCCCGGCGACGGCCTCACCGCACACCTCGTCGCCGAACGTCTCTCGATCCAGCAGCGGACCGCGCGCCGCATACTCAAGCGCCTGGAACGCGCGGGGGTGGCGGTCCCCACGGGCTGGCGCCAACAGGGCCAGACGGGCCGCCCCCCGATCGTCTACCACGTCCACCTCTAGGGCGTGTTGATGAATCGGGCCGGGTCGGTGAGTGGGGGAACCCGCTCACCGACCCGGCCCGATCCGAAGGAAACTCCCTACCCGCGGTCCATGAAGCTCCGGCGCAGTTCCTCCAGGATCCGGACCGCCTCGTCCAGGTCCGCCTTGCGGCAGCGGGCGATCGCCGCCGTCAGCCGGGCGATCGCCTCGTCGCGGCGTTCCAGGCCGTTGCCCTCGATGAGGGCCGCGATCCGGACCGCCTCCGCGCGCGGGGCCTCGGCGGCCTCGCCGCCCTCTTCATGTGCGGCGATCGCCGCCTCCGCCTCGGTGAGGGCCTCCGGGAAGCGCTCCGCCCCGGCCAGGATCCGGGCCCGGCGGTAGTGGATGCTGCCCCGTTCGTACCAGGCGGTGAGATCACCGGCGGCGGCCGCCACGATGTCGTCGGCGCGGGCCAGATGGGCCAGCGCCGCGTCCAGGCCCTCGTCGCCCCGGGACTCCATGGTCAGGCGGGCGAACTCCCGCAGCATCTCCGTCATCAGGGGCGGGTTCGGCGCCTCCGCATGGGCGGTGAGGGCCCGTTCGTACGCCGTGGCCGCCGCGTCCCAGCGGTCCGCCAGCGCCAGCGTGACGGCCGTCTCGCCCGCCACCAGGGTCTGGATCGGGCGGTCGTCCTCCCATCCGGCGACGGCGTCCGCCAGCAGCAGGAACTCCTCGGCCGCCGGCCGGAACTCGCCCAGCTCCCGCAGGCCGCGGGCGAGGTTCAGCCGGGCCTGGGCGAGCACCCGCTCGTCGAGCGCGGCACCGTCGGCGCCGTCGGCACCGGTGAGTACGGACTCCAGTACGGCGACGGCCTCGTCCGGCCTGCCGGACTCCGTCAGCACCTCCGCCAGCTGGAGCCGGACCGCCGCGGCCTCGTCGGGTTCGGTGTCCCGGTCGTGCCGTGCGGCCGCCTCCGAGAGATGGCGTACCGCGCCGGCGTGGTCACCGAGGTGGGACACGGCATGCCCGAGCAGCGTGTACGCCCCGGCGAAGGCGAACTCGTCGTCGCCGTAGCGGGCGGCGTCGCCGATCGCGCGGTGCACCAGCTCGGCGGCCTCCTCGTACCGCCCGTCCGCCATCAGGCCCTGGGCGAGCTGGAGCCGCGGCCGGCCCGCGCGCCAGGGCCGGTCGGAGGCGGCCACGTCCTCCAGCGCCGCCCGCAGCTCCTTCTCAGCGCGGGCGCTGTCGCCGGTCCTGGCGGCCACATCGGCCAGGAACTGGCGGGCGTTGGCGATCTGGTGCGGCAGCGACAGCCGCTCCGCCTCGGCCCGGAGGGTGCCGGTGTGTTCCTCCAGCTTCGCGACGGCTTCCGCGCCGGGCTCCGGGAACCGGAGCATGACCGACCGGTACGCCGTGAAGGCCAGGCAGAACAGGACACCGCCGTAGGAGAGGGTGCGCTCGACGGCCGCGTCGGCACCGAGGAATCCCTCCGCCGGGGCCGGGTTCCCGCCCGTCAGCGGGACCCGGACCAGTACGACCGCCGCCTCCTGGACGAGCTGTTCCATCTCCGCGACCCGGTCGGAGCCGTCGTCCGGCCCTTCGGCGCCGGGCGTGTCCCGCGGACCCCAGGTGATCACCCGGGCCCGGACGCTCAGCGCCTGCCAGTGCAGGCCCAGGTCCTCGTACAGCTCGGCCGCCCGCTCCAGCTCCACGACGGCATCGGCATCGGTGTCGTCCGAGTCGCGCAACAGCCGGTTGGCGTGGTACTCGGCGAGTTCCGCGTGCAGCAGCTCCACCGGGCCGATGCCGTCGTCGTGCGGGGTGTTCCCGCCCGCGGTCAGCCGCTCGGCGACCAGGGCCCACAGCCCGTGGGCCGCGGGGTGGCCGGCGGCGCCCTGTCGGCGGGCCTCGCGCACGAGACCGGCGAAGTCGGCCGGTACGGCGGGCGCTTCCACGGGCACCGGCGGTGCGGCGGTCCGGGCGACGGAGGTCCGCAGGCCGAGCGGCAGCGGCTCGTCGAGCAGGGGGCTCCGGTCGAGCCGGTTCCGCCGCCGGTCGCCGACCGCGGTGGTGCCGTTGCGGGCGTCGAAGGCGGCGGCGAGCCGGTCGCCCTCGGTACGGACCTCGGCAAGAAGCTCCGTCACGGTCCAGTTCCGGCCGGGCGGGCCCGCGACGGCGGTGGAGCCGTGCCCGTCGGCGGCGAGCCTGGCGAGCAGCAGTTCGGTGCCGGTGAGGAAGCCCAGCCGGGACAGCGGGGCCCCGGCCGCCTCGAACAGCGGGCGGTTCTCCGCGAGGATCTCCAGTCCGCGGCCCTCGTTCCGGGAGAGCGCGCAGAACTCCAGGTGCAGGCCGAGCTCCGCCAGCATCCCGGTCTTCCCGCGGATCCGCCGGTAGCCGCTGAGGTGGTGGGAGCGGGCCTCGTCGGCGCGGCCGGTGCGCAGCAGCGGCAGCAGGGCGAGCGCCCGGGTCATCGCGGGCTCCTCGGTGCACTCGGCGTTGCCGTCCAGGACGGGCCGCCAGCTTTCGAGGGCTCCGGTGTCGTCGCCGGTGAGCAGCCGGTGGGCGCCGACGCGGCGGAGTTCGCACGGTCCGCAGTCGCTGTGTTCGGTACGGGGGCGGGTGGCCCAGAGGTCGTACGCGTCGTCCGTGCCGGTACCGGTGTGGGCGGCGATCCGGTAGCGGGCGGCGGCCACCGGCTGGAGGCCGTGCCCGGCCGCGGTGAAGCGTTCCCGGGTCTGCGCGACCCAGGCTTCGACGGTGGCCAGCGGCACTTCGGGGACCTGGAGCAGGGAGAGGGTGACCCAGAAGGACCGGTGGTGGATCTGGGCGGCCTCCCATTCGCTGAACTCGTCGGGGTCGCTTTCCCAGAGCTTGAGCAGCCGGGCGAAGGCGACGGGCGATTTGCGGTGCTCGCCGGTCACGTCGTACCCCGTCATCAGCTCCAGCAGGGCCGTGACGAGGACATCGGGCTTCTCGAACGCCCCGGCGGCCTCGACGAGTTCCTCGGCCGTGATGGTGCGCTGGAGTCCATGGGGTCTGCCGTTGTTCTCGCGCAGCGCCTCGACCACGGCCTCGGGGGTGTCCAGCATCTAGATGTCCTTCCGGGGCTCGGAGCCGGGTGCCGCCGTGCCGGGATGGTGCATGGCGTGGGTGAGCAGGCCGGTGAAGGCCCGGGTGAGCAGGGCGTTTTCACTGGCCCGCAGGGGTCGGCGGCTGAGCAGCAGGGCCTGGCCGTAGAGGGCTTCGGCGGTGGTGACCGCGAGGCCGCGTTCGGTGATCGTCACGGCCTGCCGTACCAGCGGGTTGAGATGGTTGAGCACGAGCTGGGCGGGCGGGGTCTCCTGGCGGAGTGCGCCGAGGATGTCGGCCCACATGCCGTCGCTGTCGGCGGCCATTCCGGACCGGGTCCGCTCGTGGCGCGCTTCCCGGTTGTCGATGAGCAGGACGGGCGCGGTGACGGGCTGGAAGTCGCGGAGGACGACATCGCAGTCATGGGCGCCGACGGTCTCCCGGGCGACGGTGAGGAAGGCGGCGGCGCGCAGTTCGGCGGCCGGGTCGACGGCGTCGAGATGGGCGGTGACGGTGTGCGGGTCGAGGTCGGCGACGGCGGTGCCGGGCCGGATCTCGGGCAGCCGGTGCACCAGGTCGCGGTCGTAGGTGTAGCCGCCGTTGACGACGCCCATGCCGACGGCGGACGCGATGGGGGCGACCTGCCGGAACTCCTCCACACTGCGGGTGACCAGGACGGTGGCGTGGGTCCTGGTGAAGACCTCCAGGGTGACCTGGCCGTCCGTGGTCTCGAACGGCAGCCACGGCAGCACGATGCGCAGCAGTTCGTCGTCGTAGCGGGCGAGCGCCTTGACCGCGAGATGGTGGACGTCGATGAAACGGTGCAGCAGGGCGGGGTCGCGGGCGGCGAGCCCGGTGAGCCAGTCGCGGATCCGCTCGCCGAGTGCGTCCCGTACGGCGGACAGGGTGCCGTCCTCGTAGAGCGCTTCCCGGGACGCGGTGGGCCGCAGGCTGGTGGTGTCGATGACGCAGCGGACGAAGAACGCCCATTCGGGGAGCAGCTCCGGCGCCTGGTCGGTGAGGAGCATGCCCTTGAGGTGGACCCGGTGGCCCGCGTGCCGGCCGGGGACGACGGCCGTGGGCAGGACGTAGGCGACGCCGCGCAGTCCGGCGGCGGGGAGGTCCAGTTCGATGGTGTCGAGCGGGGTGAAGTCGAAGAGTTCGCGGCAGTGGGCGGTGAGGGCCTCGCGGCGGGCCAGCGGGGAGGCGTGGGGCCGGTCCCAGGGCGGGGTCTCGTCGATCCGGTGGGTCGCGCCGCGCGTATCGGTGACGGTGACCCGGTACGGCAG
The DNA here is from genome assembly GCF_040641415.1 of Streptomyces sp. NPDC020875. NCBI lineage: Bacteria > Bacillati > Actinomycetota > Actinomycetes > Kitasatosporales > Streptomycetaceae > Streptomyces > Streptomyces sp. NPDC020875. The sequence continues at coordinate 27,645 of NZ_JBFADP010000040.1, forward strand.
CAGGGCGCCGTAGTGCCGGGCCAGCGCGACGACCCGCTCGGGGGTGGTCCACTCGGCGTTGTCGGCGCGGGGCACGAGCCGGACGGTGGTGCCGGGCTCCGGGACGGCGGACGCGGGCAGGGTACGGATGGTGTAGCGGCCGTCGGCGTGGCCGCGCCACTCCACGGCGGGCGCGGCGGGGTCGGCGGCGGAGCGGCTGAGCACGGTGATCTCGTCGGCGACGACGAAGCAGGCGAGCAGTCCGATGCCGAACTGGCCGATGAAGTCGCCGCGGTCGGCCTCCAGTCCGGCGCCGTCGATACCGCCGCCGGACGTGCGCTTGGAGCTGCGTCCGATGGTGGCGAGGAAGCGGTGCACATCGGCTTCGGTGAGCCCGATGCCGGTGTCCGTGACGGTGAGGGTGTCGCCGGTGCGGACGGTGATGGCGGCGGGCGCGCCGGGGGTCGCCCGCTGCCGGGCGGTGATGGCGTCCACGGCGTTCTGGAGGAGTTCGCGGAGGTAGACGCGGGGGCTGGAGTAGAGGTGGTGGGAGAGCAGGTCGACCAGGCCGCGCAGGTCGACCTGGAAGGTGTGGGACGTCTGGGAGTCGGTCACCTGTGCAGTGTCTTTCCGTGAATCGGGGCGTCGTGGGGTGTCTCGCGGCGGCCGCCGGAAGGGGGCCGGGGGACGACGCGCGGCAGCGGTTCCGTATCCCGGCGGATGCCGGTACGGGTACGGGCGGGCGCACCGGAATCGTCGGCGCCACCGGGGCGTCCGCGGCAGGATGCGGCGCGGCACGGGCCGGGCCCGGCCGGGCTCGGCCCGGTCAGCGTCCGGCTGCCGAGCGCATCCTCTTGTAGACGCTCACGGGGTCGCCGCCGTCCAGGTAGTGCCAGGGGGATTCCGTGACGCGCCCCTCGGTGGCCGCGAAGCACTCCCTGGCCGCCTCCGGCTCCTCGTTCAGCGAGAAGGCCATGGCGAAGGAGTTGAGCACATTGACACCGGGGCCCTCGGGGTCGAAGTCGGGGTGCCGGTAGGAGTGGTCCGCGGCCTCGTTCAAGGAGGCCGTCACCTCGGAACGCACGATGTACGCGTCGTCCGCGCCGTCTTCGAGGTGGAGCCACTGCTCGATGTGCGCGTCCGCGACCAGCCCGCCGAGCCAGCTCCCGGCGGGGGCCTTGAGGGCCGCCGTCCGCGCGAACTCGTGCATGGCCTCGTGGGAGCCGCCCCACTTCTCGCAGACCTGCTGAAGGTGGGACGTGTGCACACCGAAGTGGTGCGGATCGCGCCGGGTCGCCGCCTCGAAGCGGCGGTGGGCCACAGTCTGCCCCACCTGGAGGGCGCGTCCGGTGGTCAGCAAGCCGTGCCAGGGCGCGACCCAGTCCGGTTCACGCTCCGCCGCCTCGAACAGCCACTCCTCGCCGATGGCCAGCCGGGCATGGAAGGTCTCGAACTGCTGGCGCGACACATCCTTGGCGCGGGCCCCCGTCCGGGCCTCCCAGCCCCAGCTGATCTGGCGGAAACCGCCGACGACCCGGGGCAGTGCCGCGTCGGGCTCGGCCTCGATGATCTTCGGGATCCACCGCTCGACGCCCGCGGTGTCGGCGACGGCCCAGATCATCCGGGACCGTCCGTCGTTCTCGGCCCGCCCCAGGACCATCTCCTGTACGAGATCCCAGTCGGCGGCGGCCGCGGCGTCGCGCACCACCGGCAGCTCGGGATCGTCGTAGTCCTCGACCAGCCGGGCGGGCGCTCTGCCCGTCAGTTTCCCCAGCGTCCGGCCCACGGCCCGGAACACCGCCATGCTTCCCCACCCCTTGTTCGTACGTGATCGACGGGGCGGTTGTCGATCACGCCCCCTCGTGGAGGTAGTGACTATCACGGTTGTACGACAATCACCCACTTCTTTGGCCGGTGGCCACCGGCCGGGCCGCCTCAGCCATTACCCCGGAACCCGTGAGCGGTCCCCACCCGTCATCGCCGACCGCGCGCCGTCTGTGGCTTGTCTCGCAGTTCCCCGAGCCCCTAAATGCCCTCCCGGACATCGCCCCAGGGAACAGGGCCCGGCTCTCCGCAAGGGCGGCGAAGAGGGCAACCCAGGGGCGCGGGGAACTGCGCGACAAGCCACGACGGTGGTGCGGACCGTCGACAACACCAGGCCGCCGGGCCCGGGCGGGTAGTGGGGGGGGCGCCGCGCCGCGTAGGAGACTGGTGGGGTGCGAAGTGAGATGACCCCGTTCGTCGGGGGGCCCATGGACGGGCAGGTCGTGGACGTGGTGCTCGGGGTCACCGGGCAGCCGCCGAAGTGGTACGAGGTGCCCGTGCCCCAGGAGGGCGGGGGGCCGGATGTCGTGTACGCGTATCAACGGGAGCCCGCCGGGTACGGCAAGCGGCTGGGGCTGCCGCGCGGCTGGAAGTACGTCTTTGTGCCCGAGGGGCGGCAGAAGGAGGCGCCCCGGTGGCCGTGGTCGAAGCCGCCGGGGCGAGTCGACACGCCGTAGCCGCCGCCCGCTCCGCCGCAAGGAGTGAAGGGGTGCGTCCGTTACGGCCACCCGGAAGGCGCGCGGGCGGCCGGGCCCGCACGCTCCGGGGGACGGGTGGCGGAATCCGCCGCCCCCGCCCCGGAGGTGATCACGTGTCAGGCAAGGTGCTCCGCGCGGTGTGTACGGCCGCCCTGGTCACGGCGGTGTCCCTGGCCGCCGTCGTGCCCGGTCCGGCCGCGCGGGCGGCGGGCCCCGGGCTCCCCGAGGGTGTGCCCGAGCTGCTGGCCCGGCTGAAGGTCCTGTACCGGGACGCCGAGACCGCCGCCGCCGCGTATACCGCCGCCGAGGAGCGGCTGACCGCCCAGCGGGTGGAGACCGCCCGGCTGGGGCGGGAGCTGACGGCGGCCAGGGACGCCCTCGCCGGGGGGCGGGACGCGGCCGGGCTGCTGGCCCGCGCGCAGTACCGGGGGCGGTCGGATCTGCCGTCGTCGCTCCGGCTGCTGCTGGCCCCGGATCCGCGGGCCGCCCTGGACGAGGGCCATCTGGTGCGGCGGGCCGCCGCCGACCGGCGGGCGACCCTGGACCGGCTGAGGGACCGCACCGCGCGGGCGGAGCGGCTGACGCGGGAGTCGAAGGCCGCTCTCGACCGGGAGCGGGCCCTGGCGGCGGAGCGGCGGACGGCCCGGGAGGCGGCGGACGCCGGGCTCGCGGCCGTCGAGGAGGTGCTCGCGGGGCTGACACCGGACGAGATCGACGGCATCACGACCCCCGAGGCGCAGACGGAGCTGACCGGCCCGGAGGCCCTCGACACCGGTGAGCCCGCCGGGCAGGAGCCGGGAGACGGGCCCGGCACGGAGTCGGGCGCGGTGGCGGACGACGGTGCCTCCGGTGACGTACGCCCGCCGACGGCCGGGGGCGAGCGGGCCGTCCGGTACGCGGTGGACCAGCTGGGGAAGCCGTACGTCTGGGGCGCGCGGGGGCCGGACGCGTACGACTGCTCGGGGCTGACGTCGCGTGCCTGGTCGGCGGCGGGGCGGCCGATCCCGCGGACCAGTCAGGAGCAGTGGCGGACCCTGCCCCGGGTGCCGGTGGGCGAGCTGCGGCCCGGGGATCTGGTGGTGTACTTCGCGGCGGCCACCCATGTGGGGATGTACGTGGGCGGCGGCCGGGTCGTGCACGCGCCCCGGCCGGGCGCGACGGTGAAGGTGTCGCCGCTGGCCGCCAATCCGGTGCTGGGCGCGGTCCGGCCCGATCCGTACGCCGCGCCCCTGCCCTCGTACCGTCCGGTGACGCTCCCCGGCTGGGCGGCCGACGGCGACGACGCGGGCTACGCGGAGACGGCCGCCCCGTAGAAACGGCGTTCCGGCCCCGAAGGCCCCCGGAGAGCCGGGGGCCGGAACGCACCGGGTTCAGGAGCCCTGCGCCGCCAGGTAGGCGCCCGCCTTCTCCGGGTCGTAGAAGAAGTTCTCGAAGTCGGCGGGGTCGTTGAAGCCGTTGGCGATCCGGTCGGCGACGGGCTGTATCGCGCCGCCCGCGCCGATCAGGTCGAGTACGTGCCCCGGCGGCGGCGCCAGCATCGCGTTGGTCCACTTGGTGACGTGCCGCGCGGTCTCCCAGTACCGGTCGAACGTGGCCCGCATCCATGCCTCGTCGAACGGCCGGTCGCCGTGTTCGGTGATCGACGCGAGATAGGCGGCGGCGCACTTGGACGCCGAGTTGGAGCCCTGGCCGGTGATGGGGTCGTTGGCGACGACCACGTCGGCGACGCCGAGGACGAGTCCTCCGCTCGGCATCCGGCCGACGGGGTTGCGGACCACCGGCGCGTACCGCCCGGCGAGTGTGCCGCCGCCGTCGGTGAGTTCGACCTTCGCGGTACGGGCGTACTCCCAGGGGGTGTACCGCTTCATCAGCTCCAGGGTGATCGCCAGATGCTCACCGGGGTCCTTGACGCCCGCGAAGACGTCGAGGGGCCCGCCGGGGATGCCCTCCCAGAAGAGGATGTCGGCCCGGCCGGACATGGTGAGGGTCGGCATCACGAAGAGTTCGCCGACCCCGGGCACCAGGTTGCAGCGGACCGCGTCCATGTCGGGGTGCTCGGGCCTCGGCGCCAGCCCGTGGACGTAGGCGACGGCGAGGGCGCGCTGCGGGGTGTCGTACGGCGAACGGGACGCGTCCCGGCCGAAGAGGGAGACCAGCTCGCCCTTGCCCGCCGAGACCATCACCAGGTCGTAGGTGCGGGAGAAGTAGTCGAGGTCGGAGACGGCGGCGCCGTGGATGACGAGCTGCCCGCCGCGCTCGGCGAAGGTCTCCAGCCAGCCGGCCATCTTGATCCGCTGGTCGACGGACTGGGCGAAGCCGTCCAGCCGGGCGACCCAGTCGACCATCCGGGAGAGCGGCCCCTCCGGGTCGTCCCCGGCCGGGGGTCCGGCGACGGAGACGCCGAGGCCCTGGATCCGGGGCGCCTGGGATTCCCAGAAGTCGAGTCCCAGATCGCGCTCGTGCTGGAGGGCGGTGTGGAACATGCACTGGGTCGACATGACCCGGCCGGACCGGATCTCCTCGGAGGTGCGGTTGGACATCAGGGTGACCTCGTAGCCCCGGGACTGGAGTCCGAGGGCCAGCTGGAGGCCGGACTGTCCGGCACCGACTATGAGTATCTTCCGCATCCGGTTCGTCTTCTCTCGTTGGGCTCAGTGGGATCGGATCGCTCGGACCGTTCGGGTCATTCGGGGGTCTCGTCGAGGGCGTGGGTGACCAGGGTCGCCAGTGCCTCCACGACGCTGAACCGCCGGCGCGCGTCCATGATCACGATGGGTACGCGGCTGGATATGGTCAATGCCTCGCGCACATCGTCCTGCTCGAAACTCTCCGAGCCCTCGAAGTGGTTGACGGCGACGATGTACGGCAGCCCGCTGCTCTCGAAGTAGTCGAGGGCGGGGAAGCAGTCGGAGAGCCGCCGGGTGTCGGCGAGCACGATCGCGCCGACGGCCCCGCGCACCAGGTCGTCCCACATGAACCAGAACCGCTGCTGGCCGGGGGTGCCGAAGACGTACATCACCAGTTCGTCGTCGAGCGTGATCCGCCCGAAGTCCATGGCGACGGTGGTGGTCCGCTTCTCCGGGGTCGCGGTGAGGTCGTCGGTCTCCGAGCTGGCCTCGGTCATCAGGGCCTCGGTCTGGAGCGGGGTGATCTCCGAGACCGCGCCGACGAAGGTGGTCTTGCCCACGCCGAAGCCGCCCGCGACCACGACCTTGGCGACATTGGGCGCCCGGGTGTGGTCCAGCTGCCAGGGCTGGAGGCCCTCCTCGGACGCGTCGTCGTCGGCGGGGAGGCCGAAGAAGCCGGACGCCGGGGCGCGGTCCGGTGCGGCGGCCGGGCCGCCCTCCCCGTGGTGGCGGAGGGCGGAGAGCGTGTCAGAGGCGGCGGAGTCCACTCAGCACCCTTTCGAGCAGTGCGCGTTCGGGGCGGCCCGAGCCGTGCCCGGTGCCGTATACACGAATTTTGCCCTGGTCGGCGAGGTCGCTGAGCAGCACCCTGACGACGCCCAGGGGCATCTTGAGGATCGCCGAGATCTCGGCGACGGTCCGCATCCGGCGGCAGAGCTCCACGATGGCCTGGAGCTCCGGCATCACCCGGCTCGACAGATCGCCCTTGGGCAGCTCCCGGCGTTCGGCGGGGGCTTCGAGGGCGGCGACGAAGGTCTCCACCAGCAGGACGTGCCCGAACCGGGTACGGCCGCCGGTGAGGGAGTAGGGGCGGACCCGGGCGGGGCGGCGGTTCTCGCCCCTTATCGGCAGCCCGCCGGCGGCGGGCCCGCCGGGTCCGGCTCCGGCCGGGGTGAAGGACCCGGTCATCGGGCTTCCTCCAGGGACTGCCGCAGCTCGCTGCGGAGTTCGGGGGTGAGGACGTGTCCGGCCCGGCCCACGAAGAGTCCCATGTGGTAGGCGACGACCGACATATCGCAGTCGGCCTCGGCGTGGACGCCGAGGAGGGAGCCGTCGCTGATGGACATGATGAAGACGCAGCCGTCCTCCATCGCCACCATGGTCTGCTTGACCCCGCCGCCGTCCATCAGCCGGGCGGCGCCCACGGTCAGGCTGCCGATCCCGGACACGATGGTGGCCAGGTCGGCGCTGGAACCGCGCGGCCCCTCGGGGCTGGTGACGCCGCCCGCCTCGATATTCCGCGCGGGGTCGGAGGAGAGCAGCAGCAGTCCGTCGGACGAGACCACGGCGACCGAACGCAGACCGGGCACCTCCTCCACCAGATTGCTCAGCAGCCAGTGCAGATTGCGGGCCTCGATACTCAGGCCGAACGTCCCGGTCGCAGTCAACTGCGTGCCTCCTCGACTGTGTCCCCCGCTTCTTCTTCTGCCGCGGTACGGGCGATCTCGTCCCGTGCCTCGCGGCGGCCGTCCTCGGCGGCCTTCTGGAATCCACCGAGCCTACGCCTCAGAGCCGCGGCGTCGACGCCGCCACTCCTGCGCTCCCCGGGGTCGGTGGCGGGTCGGACGACCCTCGGTGTCCGCTTGGGCAGTCCCTTGTCGGTCAGCCGGTAACCGCCGGGCTCCCCGGGCCCGGTGGGAGCGGACGGCTCGGCCGGGGCGGCCGGGCCTTCGTCCCCGGCGGTGTCCGCCGGGGTCACGGGGGCCGCGAAGCCCCGTTCGTCATCGGGGTGTTCGGGGGCGGCCGGGCGCGCGGGCTCCCCGGCCCGGGCGGTTCCGGCCGGTTCCCCGGCGCCGAAGGGGTCGTTCACGAGGTCCCCGGGGTCCGGGAGCCTCATCTCGAACGTGGCCTGATCCAGCCCGGTAACGACGGGATCGCCGTCGGCGGTACGGGTGTGGACATCGGGTTCGGCGGCCCGTACGGCGGCTTCGGCGGCCTCCACGAGCGGATCGGTCATCGGGACGAACGCCCCGGGCGGTGCCTCGGTCCGGGGGTCGCCGACGCCGCCACCGGACACGATGGGGCCGTACGGGTCGTCGCCGTAAGGGGATTCGCCGTAGAGCATGCCGGGCGTGTCGTCGCCGTACGGCGTGCTGGCCGGGTCTCCGTACGTGTCGTACGAGGGATCCGCCGGGTCCGGGTCCGCGTCGGTGAGGCCGGGGCCGGTTCCGGTGCCGGACGTGGTGGGTCCGACCGGGAGTTCGGCCGGTCCGCCGCCGACGGGGCCGCCGACCGGAAGATCGACGGGAACGTTGTCAACAGACGGAACGGGGTCGGGCGCGGTGGTGGACCGGGCCCGCTCGGGGGCCTGCCGCGGGCCGGTGGGCAGGGCGTTGGAGTTGGCCTCGGCGACCGAGCCCGGCAGCCGGACTGCGGGCATGGACCCGGAGTCGGTGAGCGGATCGCGGCGGTCGGCTCCGGCGCCCTGGGGCAGCAGTGCGATCGGCAGCACCACGACGGCGGTGACGCCGCCCTGCTGCTGGTCGCGGAGTTGCACCCGGACGCCGTGGCGGGCGGCGAGCAGGGCCGTGACCCGCAGTCCGAGGCCCTCGGGCTCGGCGGACCTGGCGCCCTTGCCGGTGCGGTGGGTCCGCCCGGACGCGCCGTTCTTCCCGCCGCCCTTGGCGCCCTTGCCGCCCTTCTTGTTCTTCCCCGCGGGTACGGGCCGCGCGGACTCCTCGAACGCGGCCGGATCCTCCAGCTTCCCGTTCAGCTCGGCGATCCGCCCGGCGGCCATCCCTATGCCGTTGTCCCGGACGGAGAGCATCACCTCGCCGTTCTCCAGCAGCCAGCCGGACAGCTCGACCTTGGTCTCCGGCGGGGAGAACGAGGTGGCGTTCTCCAGCAGTTCGGCGAGGAGATGGCTCAGGTCGTCGGCGGCGAACCCGGCGACCTGGGCGTGCGGCGGCAGGGACTGGATGACGACCCGTTCGTACCGCTCGATCTCACTGACCGCGGCCCGCAGCACATCCACCAGGGGTACGGCGTTGGGGTGGCCGTGGCTGTGTTCGGCCCCGGCCAGCACCAGCAGGTTCTCACTGTGGCGGCGCATCACGGTCGCCATGTGGTCGAGCTTGAAGAGGGTGGCCAGCCGCTCCGGGTCCTGCTCGCGCTCCTCCAGCTTCTCGATCACCGACAACTGTCGGTCGACCAGGCCGAGATTGCGCAGGGAGAGATTGACGAAGGTGTGGTCGACGGTGTGCCGCAGGCGTTCGACCTCGGCGGTCAGCTCCTCGACCCGGCCATGGGCCTCGGCGCGCTCGGCGGCCAGTTCGGCCGCGAGCGTGTCGCGGTCACCGGCGAGTCCGGCCCGGGCGGACTCCAGGACACGGGCCCGTTCGGCGAGGACGCGGACCTTGCCGTGCAGCGTGTTGAGGGACCGTACGGCCTGGGCGAACTCGTCGTTGCGGCCGGTGAAGCCGACCGGGTCCTCCGCCTCGGGCGCGGCGGCGATCCTGGCGGCGCCGCGCCGCAGGACCGAGAGCGGGCGGGTGATCGTCCGCAGCAGGGCGGCGAGTACGGCGACGGCGAGCAGCAGCAGCGCGCCGAGCAGGGCGATCCGCAGCTCCAGCTCGGTGACATCGTCGTCACGCAGCTCTTCGAGGGCCGTGATCCGCTGGGCGGCCAGCGCCGACTCGACCCCGCGCATCTGCTCGATCCGGGCGGTGAGCGCGGCCTCCAGCTTGCGGACGTCCGTACCGCGGTCCTCGGCGGAGAGACCGGGCTCGTCGGTGAGCTTGGCGAGATAGCCCTCGGCGGCCTTGACCTCGGCACCGGTGACGGTGGCGAGCAGGGAGTCCCGGTCGGACTTGCGGGCGGCCTGGTCGAAGTCGGCGAGGGCCGCCTCCTCACGGACCCGGGCCTGCTGGGCGAGTGCGCTCAGGCCGTCGCTGATCGCGGCGGCGGCCTTCTGCTCGTCGCTCTCCTTCTCGATCCGCCGCCCGAGGTAGTCGGTCTCGTACTCCGGTTCGGCGCCGGGGACGGCGAGGGCGGCGAGCAGCAGGCCCCGGGTGGCCGACGCCTGTTCGACGGCGAGGCTGAGTTCGGCGGGGGCCCGGGTGCCGTCGGCGGCCCTCGGCGGGGTCCGCTCGGCGAGTTCGGCGGCGAGGGCGTGCAGATTGCCGATGACGGTGGTGTACGCGCGGTGCGCCTCCAGCGCCGTGCCCTTGCCGGTCAGGGCGGCCCGGCGGACGGACGGTACGGTCGCCAGATCGCGGCGGAGCGCGTCCCGCTCGTCGGGGATGGAGCCGCGGATCTCCTCTATCTGCCGGTCGACCCGGGCGCTGCGGGCTGCGGTCACCTTCCGCCGCTCGGCCCGGTCGCCGCTCTGCTCGTCCCGGCCCGCGGCGATGTACGCGGTGACCTCGTCGCGCTCGTCGGAGAGGGAGTGCGCGAGGGTGACGGCCTGCCGGTTCAGTTCGGCGAGGGTCACCAGGTTCTGGGCGTCACGGAGTTCACGGGTGCTGTCCAGCAGTCCGGGGACTCCGGCGCCGGTGACAATCAGTCCGACCACGGCGACGCCGATGACCAGGCGGTTGCGGACGCGCTTGGTCCGGCCGCCGGGCGAGGGGACCTCGGGCGGTACCGCCGTGGCGGGGGCGGGGGTGACGGGTGTGTCCTGCGCCGAGAACGTTCCCGGGGCCGATGGGGCGGCCGTCGGGGCCCCGGGGGGCCGCTTGTTCTGCACCGGTGCTCGCAATCCTGCTCGACTCGTCCAGCCGTTGACCCATGAAGCAGAGATGACGACCGGTCACACAGGTGATCCCACCCCCGGCACGGGCACGGCTTCAGACGATTCCAGTGCGTTTGGGAGGGAGACGCGCTTCGGCCGCTCCGCCACCTGAACGAGTGAACATCACCCAGGAGTTGGCGAACAACTCCGCAGAGACACCGGAATGAGAGATTCCGTCGGACTGACTGGATCTTCCGGTCCGGCTTTGGCAGGATGCCCGCCCGCAGTCGCGTGCTAACCCGCCGTGTCTCCGGACAAACGGCTCTGACCTGCCCGTACGGGGAAAAACCCGAGGTACGCGGGCCTCCGGGGCGGGTGATGCAGACTGGGGATCATGCGTATGGAACTCGCCACGTCACCCGGCTCCGCCGAACGGCCCAACGAGGACTGGGCGTCCGTGGCCCTCCCGGCATCGGGCCAGGGGGGATCCCTGGTGGTGCTGGACGGAGTCACCCCACCCGCGGGGGACGACGGCTGCCTGCACGGCGTGCCGTGGTTCACCGCGCGGCTCGGCGGAGCCCTGCTCGAACTCGGGACGTCCCGGCGCGATCTCGCCCTGACCGAAATTCTCTCGGCGGCAATTCGCCGCACCGCCGACGCCCATCGGGGCACCTGTGACCTTTCTCACGTTCGTACGCCACAGGCAACGGTCGTCCTCGCCCGCTGGGGCGGCACCGGTACGGGCGGTGCCGGAGTGGCCGACGGGGCGGACGAGGTGGAGTACCTCGTCCTCTCCGACTCCACCCTGCTGCTGGAATCCCCGGCCGGCGAGGTGACGGCCGTCCTCGACGACCGGCTCGACCGGCTGCCGCGCGAGGCATTGCGCACCCACGCGTCGGCGGACGCGCTGCGCAACGCGGAGGGCGGATTCTTCACGGCGGCGGCCGACCCGGCGGTCGCCGCCCGCGCGGTCACGGGCCGCGTACCGATGGCCGGGGTCCGCTCCCTGACCGCCCTCACCGACGGCGCCTCCCGCTGGACGGACCTCTTCAAGGAGGGCGACTGGACGGAGTGCGTGGCGCTGCTGCGGTCGTCGGGGCCGCAGACGCTGATCGACCGGGTCCGGGCGGTCGAGACGGCGACGGCGGAACGGCCGGAACCGGTCCGCTGGAAGCTCCACGACGACGCGACCGCGGTCTTCGTGGAGCCGTAGGACCCGACGGGTGCGGGGCCGGGCCCGGCCCTTTTTCGATTCGCTCAGTCGGCGGCGCGGTCGTTGAGCTGCCGCAGCAGCCGGCCCAGCTCGGCGACCTCGCCCCGGTCCCAGCCCGCCAGCTTCTTCACATACCGCTCCCGGCGCGCGTCCCTCACTCGGCGGAACCGTTCGAGCCCTTCTCCGGTGAGCCGGACGAGTGACGCCCGGCCGTCCGCCGGATCGGGCTCGCGGACCACCAGACCGACGTCCTCCAGCGCCCTCAGCTGACGGCTCATCGTGGCCTTGCCGACCCCGAAATAGGCGGCGAGATCGGTGGCGCGCTGAGCCCCGGCGTCCTCCAGCCGGACCAGCAATCCGTAGGCGGCGGGTTCGAGTCCGGGGTGGACCTGGCGCGCCATCTCCCCCGACTGGGCCCGCGCACGGCGCAGGAAGACCGCCAACTCCCGCTCCAGGGCGAGGAAAACCTGGTCCACACCACTCGCACCGTTGGGGTCGGCTTCACTCCCCGTACCGCTTCTGTGCACGTCAGCACCCCTCGTACGCTTTCCGAATCGTGAAAGTTTCTGCCAGCGACACCTGTCTCCGCAGTTCGGTCAGTATTTCGCAGGCGTAGACCAACGGCACCACCTTCCGGCCCTTCCGGACCCCGTTCTACGTGCGTAGCGTCATGAGTGGCATGTCCACACCATGTTGCTCCATTGCGGTGCCATGCCGTCAGTTCGGCCAACCACCCCCACGAGGTCAGTCGGAGGCACGCTTATGTCCGTGCAGAGATCCGGAAAGACCGTTCACCGCCCCGAAGCCGGGAGAGCCCGCCGACCGCGCGCCACCGCGGCGGGCATACTCCTCACCGTCCTCCTCCCCCTGCTCCCCGCCACCGCCCTCCCGGCGTCGGCCGCGGGCCCGCCGCCGGACGGCGGCGACCTCCCGCCCCGCGGCTCCGCCCATATGGGCATGGGCGTCGCCGAGCACGACGGCACCGGCGGACTGCCCCTGTCCCTCCGCGCCCCGCAGACCGAGGGCGTCGACGTCTCCAGCCACCAGGGCAACGTCGACTGGCCCGCCCTGTGGAGCAGCGGCGTGCGGTGGGCCTACAACAAAGCCACCGAAGGGACGTACTACAAGAACCCCTACTTCCCACAGCAGTACAACGGCTCCTACAACATCGGCATGGTCCGCGGGGCGTACCACTTCGCCACCCCCGACACCACGTCGGGCACCGCCCAGGCCGACTACTTCGTCGACAACGGCGGCGGCTGGTCCCGCGACGGCAAGACCCTGCCCGGCGCGCTCGACATCGAGTGGAACCCGTACGGCGCCGCCTGCTACGGCAAGACCCAGAGCCAGATGGTCGGCTGGATCCGGGACTTCCTCAACCGCTACCGGGCCCGTACCGGACGGCACGCGGTGATCTACACGGCGACCAGCTGGTGGACCCAGTGCACCGGCAACCACAGCGGCTTCGGCGCCAGCAACCCGCTGTGGATCGCCCGCTACAACACCACACCGGGGACGCTCCCCGCGGGCTGGGACTTCCACACCATGTGGCAGTACACCTCGTCCGGGCCGATCGTCGGCGACCACAACAAGTTCAACGGGGCACTCGACCGGGTCGTCGCACTCGCCAACGGCTGAACCCCGCCGCGTCCGGGCCCGAGAGCCCGACCGCCACCGCCGCGAACGGCGCGCAGAACCGCGTCAGGACCAGTGCGGAGGACGGTCGAGAGCCGGGGGGAGCCCGGTCGCGGTATCGCCCCGCGCCGCGTTCACCTGCATCTGGGTGAGAAAGAGACCGCCGCGCAGATCGGCGCCCGACAGATCGGCGTCCCGCAGATCGGCGCCGATGAGATCGGTCTCCCGCAGATCCGCGCCCGACAGATCCGCGGCGATCAGACAGGCGCCCCGCAGACTCACCCCGCGCAGATCGGCGCCGCGCAGCCGGGCACCCATCAGATCGGCGCCCCTGCGGTCCTTCTTCCGGCCCCGCACCGGCGCCCGGACCAGCTCGCTCGTCCGCAGCAGCAGCGCGTTGGCCGTCTCCCGCCGCTCCCCCACATCCACCAGCGCCAGCTCCGCCGGGCCCAGCCGGGTCAGCTCCGCCGTCTCCGCGTACACCTTCCGCAGCCGCTTGTGCAGCGGGCGGGCGGCCTCCCGCTCCAGGGCGTCCGCCAGATACCAGAGCAGCTCCCGCAGATGCCGTACGACGGGGAAGGCGTCGAACATCTCCCGCGCGGTCTCCGGCGCGGCCCGCCAGTCCCGGCCGCCGAAGGTCTCCCGCGACACCTGCTGCCCGGCGCCGAAGCAGTCGTACACCGTGCATCCCCGGTAACCGCTGTCCCGCAGCCGGGCGTGGATCCCGCACCGGAAGTCCGTGTCGAGATTGCGGCAGGGGTCGCCGGACGCCTTGTCGCGGGCGAAGTCCGCGGAGGCGATGAAGGGGAGGGCGACGCAGCAGAGCCCGAAGCAGCTCCCGCAATCGGCCCGCAGCCCTTCCCTGGAGGTCCTGATGTGCATCCCCCCATTGTGCGGGTCCTGCCCCGGGGCCCCGGGCAACCCCCGTAGCCTCGGCCCTCGGGGGCAGCGCCGCGTGCTGCAGCCTGATGTTGTCGGCGGCCCGCGGCCCGGTGGTGGGCTTGTCTCGCAGTTCCGCCCCCTATGCCTTCGGCGATGGGGGGACCCCCAGAGCCTCAGCTCTCCGGGGCACCGCCCGAACTACCCGGGTCCCGCCCGGCAACCGCGCCTTTTTCGCGGCCTGCGGACCGTGCGTGGCTTGTCGCGCAGTTCCCCGCGCCCCTGGGTTGCCTTCCTGACCGCCCTCGCAGAGAGACGAGCCCTTCCAGGGGCGGGGAGCTGGAGAGCATTTAGGGGCGCGGGGAACTGCGCGACAAGCCACGACGGTGGCGCAGACCGCCGACAACATCAGGGCGCCGGGCGAGACCCGGGGTTCGGGACGGCACCCCGGAGGGCCAAGGCGCTGGGGGTCCCCCCATCGCCGAAGGCGGGGCGGACTGCGCGACCAGCCACCCACCGGGCCGCGGGCGCGAGAGATGCACCGGCCCGGCAGGGCAGACGGCGCCCGGGGTGCGGGGCCTTCGAGAGGACCCGTACCCCGGAGCGGGAGGCGACTACGCCGCGACGGCCACCCTCGCCGGGGCCAGCGCCACCTCCAGGACCTGGCGGACGTCCGTCACCGCGTGGATCTGCAGCGCGTCGAGGATCTCCGCCGGGACGTCGTCCAGGTCGGGTTCGTTCCGCTTGGGGATGACGACCGTCGTGACGCCCGACCGGTGCGCGGCCAGCAGTTTCTGCTTGACGCCGCCGATCGGCAGGACCCGTCCGGTGAGGGAGACCTCGCCCGTCATCGCCACGTCGGTCCTGACCAGCCGCCCGGAGAGCAGCGACGCCAGCGCCGTGATCATGGTGATTCCGGCGCTCGGCCCGTCCTTGGGGACGGCACCCGCGGGGAAGTGGATATGGACCCCGCGGTCCTTGAGGTCGCCCACCGGCAGCTCGGTCTCCGCGCCGTGCGACCGCAGGTAGGAGAGCGCGATCCGGGCGGATTCCTTCATGACGTCGCCGAGCTGTCCGGTGAGGGTGAGCCCGGCGGCCCCGGTCTCGGGGTCGGCGAGGGACGCCTCGACGTAGAGGACGTCTCCGCCCGCCCCGGTGACGGCGAGGCCGGTGGCGACCCCGGGGACGGCGGTCCGCCGCTCGGCGGGGTCCTGGGCGGACTCGGGTACGTGGTGGGGGCGCCCGATGAGCCCGCGCAGCTCGCCCGCGTCGACGGTGTACGGCAGCTTCCGCTCGCCCAGCTCGTGCTGTGCGGCGACCTTCCGCAGCAGCCGGGCGACGGCCCGTTCCAGGTTCCGTACGCCCGCCTCGCGGGTGTACTCACCGGCCAGCTTCCGCAGCGCCGACTCGTCGACCACGACCTCCCCGGCGTCCAGGCCCGCCCGCTCCAGCTGGCGCGGCAGCAGGTGGTCCCGGGCGATGACGACCTTCTCGTCCTCGGTGTAGCCGTCGAGCCGGACGAGTTCCATCCGGTCGAGGAGGGCTTCCGGGATCGCCTCCAGCACATTCGCGGTGGCGAGGAAGACGACGTCGCTGAGGTCCAGCTCGACTTCCAGGTAGTGGTCGCGGAAGGTGTGGTTCTGCGCGGGGTCGAGGACTTCGAGGAGGGCCGCCGCCGGGTCGCCCCGGAAGTCGGAGCCGACCTTGTCGATCTCGTCGAGGAGGACGACGGGGTTCATGGACCCGGCTTCCTTGACGGCCCGGACGATCCGGCCGGGCAGGGCGCCGACGTAGGTCCGGCGGTGGCCGCGGATCTCCGCCTCGTCCCGGACGCCGCCGAGGGCGACCCGGACGAACTTCCGGCCCATGGCGTGGGCGACGGACTCCGCGATGGAGGTCTTGCCGACACCGGGCGGCCCGACGAGGGCGAGCACGGCACCGCCGCGCCGGCCGCCGACGACCCCGAGGCCCCGGTCGCCGCGCCGTTTCCGTACGGCCAGGTATTCGGTGATCCGTTCCTTCACGTCCGCGAGCCCGGCGTGCTCGGCGTCCAGGACGGACCGGGCGCCGGTGATGTCGTAGGCGTCCTCGGTCCGTTCGTTCCACGGCAGTTCGAGGACGGTGTCGAGCCAGGTCCGGATCCAGGAGCCCTCGGGGCTCTGGTCGCTGGCCCGCTCCAGCTTCTCGACCTCCTTGAGGGCGGCTTCGCGCACCTTCTCGGGCAGGTCGGCGGCTTCCACCCGGGCCCGGTAGTCGTCGGACTCCTCGCCTTCCTGGTCGCCGTTGAGTTCGCGCAGCTCCTTGCGGACGGCGTCGAGCTGGCGGCGGAGCAGGAACTCCCGCTGCTGCTTGTCGACGCCTTCCTGCACGTCCTTGGCGATGGACTCGGCGACGTCCTGCTCGGCGAGATGCTCGCGCAGCTGCTCGGCGGCGAGCCTCAGCCGGTCGACGGGGTCGGCGGTGTCGAGGAGTTCGATCTTCTGGGCGACGGTGAGGAAGGGGGAGTATCCGGCGTTGTCGGCGAGCTGCGAGATGTCGTCGATCTGCTGGACCCGGTCCACGACCTGCCAGGCGCCGCGCTTCTTCAGCCAGTCGGTGACCAGGGCCTTGTACTCCTTGGCCAGCTCCAGCACCTGTCCGGGCAGCGGGTCGGGCAGCACCTCCTCGACCTGGACGCCCTCGACCCAGAGCGCCGCGCCCGGACCGGTCGTCCCGGCCCCGATCCGGACCCGGGCCCGTCCCTTGACGAGCGCCCCGGGGTCACCGTCGGAGAGCCTGCCGACCTGCTCGACGGTGCCGAGCACACCGGTCGCCGCGTACGTCCCGTCCACCCGGGGAACAAGCAGCAGCCGCGGCTTGCTGCCTCCCGACGAGCCTCCGGCCCGGGCGGCGGCCTGGGCGGCCTCGACGGCGGCCCGTACCTCGTTGTCGGTCAGATCGAGCGGCACCACCATCCCGGGCAGCACGACCTCGTCGTCGAGCGGCAGCACGGGCAGGGCGAACGGTGTGAACGCGTCGGACTCAGCAGCCATGATCTCCCCTTTGGCAGTGAACTTGAGCTATGTGGACTCAATGCATGTGACTCGCGCATTGTTCCCCGCGCTCTGTTCGCTCTGAGCGATCGCCGGTCCACCAGGGGTGAGCCCGGGGCGGTGCTCCCGGGGCTCAGGGTGCCGTCGACTCCAGGTGATAGGTCGTGTCGACCCGGAAGCCGTCGGTGTTCGCGCCTTTGATCTCCAGGACGTACTGGCCGGGGACCAGCGGCGTGATGCCGCCCCAGATCCCCCAGGCATGGCGGCGGATCAGGCCCGTCCGGAACGGCGCGGCGTACTCCCGCAGGGTCAGCGGGGCGCCGTTGAGCGACGCCGTGGCCGTCGTGACGGTCATGGTCAGGGGCACCTTCGAGTACCCCCTGCTGTGCTGCATGTTGAGTACGGGGAAGAACAGCGGCCGGGTCGAGGGGATCGCGCAGCGCCGGACCACCCGGCCGCCGTAGGTACCGGCGAGGAACCAGAGGTCGTCCGGCTGTCTCCAGGCCGCGTGTTCACCGGTCGTGTCCTGGACCGGGCAGGCGTCGTCCGGGGCCGACAGCGCCCACTTCCACCATCGGCCGGCGAGTATCCCGCCCGTCTCCGCATCCAGTTCCCAGGTGCCGCCGGCCGTTGCCGCGCCGCTCATGACGCCCCTCCATTCATCAAGCCCCGCCCGGGGCATGCCTCGAACAGGCGGACATTACCCCGGGCGCCCCAAGGGGCCGGCGGCCGCCCGTCCGGGGCGCCTATCCGAGGGTCCAGAGGCGCAGCACGCCGTCCTCGGGGGACGCGGTGCACCAGGTGCCGTCGCCGAGGGGTACGGGGTAGTCGGATATCGCGAGGGGGTAGTCCACCGGGCCGGTCAGGGCCGGGGAGTCCGCGGCCACGAGCCAGTGGCGGCCCGGTCCGTGTTCGTCGTCGCTGTCGACCGTGCTCACCAGGGCCGTGTGCTCGTCGACGAAGCCGCCCGCGTAGTCGAAGCAGGGGCCGAAGTCGTCCTCGTCCGCCGGGTCGGCGCCGGGATGCGCGGGGACGGCCTCCGCCGGGACGGCGCCCACCACGGATCCGTCCGCGGCCCGGTGGACCGTGACCGCGTCCTGGTCGTGGCCGACGGTCAGCAGCAGCCCGCCGCCGGGGCTCACCCCCAGCAGGACCAGGTCGTCGGCGCCGTACGAGTCGACCGTGAGGGTCCGGCCGTCCCAGCGGCCCCACCGCAGCGGCGCTCCGTCCTGCCCCTCGCCGACGCTCAGCCCCATCTGCCCGGGGTCCGGATGCGGTACGTGTTCGGAACCGGCGGAGTCCGTCCCCGTCTCCGCGCGGGCCAGGACCGTACCGTCGGCCGGGTCGATCACCAGCCACTCCTCCGCCCGCCCGGCGGCCACCACATGGGCCCACAGGGTCCGCCCGTCGACGGCGAAGCCGACCGAGCCGCCGCCCCGCCACGCGGGCCGGGCCGGATGGCGGATCTCCCACACCACGGCGCCGGTCCGGTCCACGGCCCGTACCGCGTCGGGGCCGGTGAAGACGGCCAGATCGGCGGCGGGCGAGACGGCGTACGAGGCTTCGGCGGACGGCCAGGGCGCGGGGAACCGGACCACGGGCACGGGCGCGGCCCCGTCCGGGGCGATGTCCGCGACCACCACCTCCGCGTCCGCCCGCTGCGTCAGCCGCCACCCCTTGCCCGGTCCCGATCGGCGGGGCACGGGGGCGTCCGCGACGCCCTTGAACGGGAGGGGCGCGGGCACGGTACGGAGGAGGCGGGCGGTCAGGGACACGGGGAACTCCGAGGGGCTTAGGCCGTCTCTTTTGGATCTTGCTGGGGCTCGCGTGCCCTGGCACCGCGCCTCGCCGCGTTGTCGTCAATCACCAATGCTCCGCAGTGGCTCATTCCTCCGCCTTGCGATCCACGGCACCAGACCCCGCTCACTAACCCAGCCTGATCCAAAAGAAACGACCTGGTTCGGATCGGGCCGGTCGTCCACACCGTACGACCCGGCACCGACAGCGCCTCGGGGCATCGGGCACGACTGTCAGTGCCGCGTCCTACTCTCCGGATATGAGCATGCACGGTGTGTACATCCGACTCACCCCCGACGAGTACGCCCGGGCGTCGGGCGACCCCGGCTGGGCCGAGGAGTTCGCCGACGGGCTGCGGGCGGCCGAACCGGATACCGAGCGGCCCCCGCCGACCGCCCGGGTCCATCGCACGGACCAGGCATGGCACGGACTCGACTTCCTGCTCCGCCGCCGGGCCTTCCCCGTGGACGTGATCCACGGGGAGCGGCCGATACCGGGCGCGGGCGACTGGGGATCCGGTCCACCGGGGCCGCTCTCCCCGGAGCGGGTACGGACCGCCGCCGACGCCTTCGCCGCCCTCGGCCCGGCGGAGCTGTCGGCGGGTGTCACACCGGAGGATCTCGCGGCGGCGGAGATCCGTCCGGCCTCGTGGTGGACAGATCCGTACGCGGTCGAACTCGTCACCGGCCACTACGCCCCGCTGGCCGCCTTCTTCCGGGCCACGGCCCTGCGCGGGCACGCCCTGGTCATCTGGATCGACTGACAGTGACCCGGGTGGCCGGGACCGGACGAGAACCGAACCGGGCCCGATCCGCGATAGAGGAGGCGTGAGACCACTTCGCCCCGAGGACACCGAGCGGACGGACACCGGGACCGCCGGGCCGGGCACGCCCGCCGAGCCCGCCGACGCGGCACTGCTGCGCGCGGTCGCGCGCGGCGACGCCGACGCGCTGGCCGTGCTCTACGACCGGCACGCCGGATGGCTGCACGCCCGGCTGTCCCGTCGCTGCCGGGACCCGGAGACCGTACGGGAGGTCCTCCAGGACACCTTTGTCACGGTCTGGCGCTCCGCCGCGTCCCACCGGGGCGGTGAGGCGGGCGGCTGGCTCTGGGTGATCGCCGCCCGGCGCCTGGTGGACGCGTCCCGGGCCCGGGCCCGTACGGAAGCCCCGGCCCCCGCCGCCGTACCACCGCCGACGGCCGCGCCGTCCGCCGAGGAACGGGTGCTCGCCGGTCTGGAGTACGGAGACGTGGGCGCCGCCCTCGACCGCATCTCGCCCGAGCTGCGGGAGGTACTGCGGGTCACGGTCGTCGACGGCCTGACGACCCGCGAGGCGGCCCGCGTCCTCGGCATACCCGAGGGCACCGTCAAGACCCGCGCCCTCCGGGCCCGCCGCGAACTCCGCGCGGCCCTGGCGCTGATCGCCCCCGACGTCCACCCCCTGGGAGGCACCGCATGAGCGACGGAACCCCGTCCGGGCGCCGTCCCGCCGACTGGCACGTCGACCCCGCGACCGCCGCGGCCTACGCCCGCGGTTCGGTCCGCGAACCCGACGCCTGGTCCGTGGAGAAGCACGTCGAGTCCTGCTCCCGCTGCGCCGCGACGGTCTCCGCGGCCGTCCGCGCGGTCCCGGCTGCGGCGACGGCCCTCGCGGAGGTCCGCTCGGCGCTGCTGACCCGGATCACATCAGCCGACGGGTCGGCGGCGGCCCGCCGCCCCGGCCCGAAGGCGGTACCGCACCCCGCCGGGACCAACGGCGGATCGCCGCCCGCCATCCGACGGCCCGGCCCCGGGGTGTCCCCCCCGGCCCCGGCCGCCCGGCCGACGACCGGGCCCGGACCGTCCGGTCCCGGAGCCGGATCACGCCCCGAGGCCCCGGGCGTACCGACGCCCGGGCCCGCCGCGGCTGCCCGGACCACGGCCGCGCCTCCGGCCACCGCCGACCGGCCGCCCGGCACCGGGGCCGGGGCACGTCCCCGGCTCTCCGCCGTCCGGCGACCCGGCGCCGAGACCCGCCGCCCCGATGCCCCCGTACAGGCACCCGGGCCCCGCCCGGATACCCGTACTGCGGCCAGGACCGCGCCTCCGGCCGCCACCGGACCGACCGGCCCCGGAACCGGATCACGCCCCGAGGCCCCGGCCGATCGGCCACCCGCTCTCCGGCCCGCCGACACCACCGGGGTCCGGGGCGTACCGGCCCACAGGCCCGGCGCGGACATCCGTACGGCGGCCATGGCCGACCGCGCGGCAAAAACAGACCCCGCCGGGACCACCGGCCGGTCGGCCGTGGCAGGACCTCCGACCACCGCCGACCGGCGGACCGGGGCACACCCCGGCGCTGCGAGGGCCGGGGCGCTTCCCGGAGTGCCGGGCGTACGGTCCCCCGGAGCGAGCCGGGACCCCGGCGTCACGGCCCACCGGCCGGGCGCCGACGGGGGGCCGACCGTTCGCCGTGCCGTCGGGGGGCGGCGCGGCGGGCAGTGGCGGAGGCTCTCTGCGCGGGGCGTCGGGCCCGCCTTGGGGAAGGGGTGGCTCGGGGCGCTGCTCGCCGTGATCGCGACCGCCTTCACGCTCTCCTACGTGACCGGGTTCGACGCCGCCCGGCCCCTGCTGCTCGTCCTCGCGCCCGTACTGCCGCCCGCCGGGGTCGCCCTGTCGTACGGCCGGTACACCGACCCGCTGCACGAGATCGCCGCCGCGACGCCCTCCGGCGGGCTGCGGCTGCTGCTCACCCGGACCGCTTTCGTCCTCGCGGTGAGCGTGACGCTGCTGACCGCCACGGGCGCCCTGCTGCCCGCCGACGGCGGCGCCCCCGGCGCGGCGGCCTGGCTGCTGCCGGGTCTGGCGCTGACCCTCGGCTCCCTCGTCCTCGGCAGCTGGACAGGGCTGCCAGTCGCCGCCGCCGTGCTGGCGGGCGGCTGGCTTGCCGCCGTCCTGCTGCCCGTCGCGGGTACCGCGGCCCGACCGCTGGACGACCGGCTGGCACCGCTGGTGGGCGCCGCCGCGCAAGGCGGCTGGGCCGCCGCGGCCGTCCTCTGCGCCGGGCTGCTGGTCCTGCGCCGTTCGTCCTTCGACCATCTGGAGAGAGTGTGAGCAACCATCCCGGCGCCGAGGTCACGGCCCTGACCGTGCGCCATCGCCGTACGGTCGCCCTGCGCGCCGTCGACCTGGACTTCGATACCGGTGTGCACGGTCTGCTGGGCCCGAACGGCGCGGGCAAGACGTCCCTGATCCGGGTCCTGGCCACGGTCGCCGCGCCCTCCGACGGCCGGGTGGCGCTGCTGGGCCGGGACATCTCGGTCCGCCGCGACCGTACGGCCGTCCGGCGGCGGCTCGGCTATCTGCCGCAGGAGTTCGGCTACTACCCCGGGTTCACGGTCCGCGAGTTCGTGGCGTACGTGGCGTGGCTGAAGGAGATGCCCGCCGAGCGGGTGCCCGACGCGGTGGAGTACGCGGTGGAACGCGTCGGCCTCGCGGACCGGATCAACTCCCGGCTGAAGACCCTCTCCGGCGGAATGGTGCGCCGGGTGGGCATCGCCCAGGCCGTCGTCAACGAGCCCGAGCTGCTGCTCTTCGACGAGCCGACGGCCGGTCTCGACCCGGAGCAGCGGGTCGAGTTCCGGGCGCTGCTGCGGGAACTGGGCCGAACCTCCACGGTGATCGTCTCCACCCATCTGGTGGAGGACGTGGCCGCCGCCTGCGGCCGGGTCACCGTCGTCGAATCGGGCCGGGTCGCCTACCGGGGCACACCGGACGAACTGACGGCCCTGGGCCGGGACGCCCCCGGCGAGGAGGGCAACGCCATCGAACGCGGCTATACGGCGGCCCTGCGCGCGCATCGCGCGGCACTGAGCGCGCCCCGGTGACAGCCGGCCGTCCGGCCCGCCGGCCGCGCCCCGGCCGACCCACCCGTCCCCTACGCCTCGACCGGCCCGTACGACCCGGCGGTCGGCCCCGGCGCCCGCCACCGGTCCGGAAACACACCCGACCACCGGGCCCCGCCACCCGTACCCCCTTACCCGCGACTCGACCCCGACCTCTCCCGGAGCGGAACCCCATGACGACTGCGGACACCCCGGCGCCGCCGCGCGCCGAACCCCCGGAGGGCACCGGCCGCCCGCCGTCCCGGCCCCGGCGGGTCCATCCCCTCCGCGCCGAACTGCTGCGCGGAATCGGGCCGTGGGCGGGCGCGGCCGTCGCCCTCGTCATCGGGATGGTGCTGTACGAGAAGGCCGACCCGGGTTCCGACTGGCAGAGCCAGTGGTCGGAGGGGGCCGAGCTGTTGCGGTCGGGGTCCGTGCTGTTCGGCGGCTCCCTCACCGCCGCCGCGGGCTGCTGGCAGGGCGGCCGGGAGCGGCGCCGCAAGACGCTCGACCTCCGGGCGTCGGCGGCCCTCGGCCCGGTACGGCAGGCCCTGGTCGCCGTCGCGCCGGTGGTGGTGTGGCCGATCGTGGCCCATCTCGCCGGATTCCTGACGGTGATCCTGGCGACGGCCCCCTACGCGAGCGCCGGTGGCCCGTACGTCTCCGTGGCCGTCGCGGACTCCGTCGCGGTCGCCGCCCTCGGTGTGATCGGTTTCGTCGTCGGCCGCCTCGTGCCGTGGCGGGTGGCCCCGCCGCTGCTGGGCATCGGCTGCTGGCTCTTCCTGGTGTCGTACCAGGGTGACGTCGCCGCGGTGAAGGGCGCGATTTCCCAGCTCAACCCGGCGGACCAGGGCCCGTTCGATGGTCTGGAGCCGGTCTGGTGGTACACCCCCGTATCCGTGCTCTGGACCGGCGGGCTCGCCGCGACCGTACTGCTGCTGTACGCGGCCCGGCACCGGGCGGTCGCGATCGTCCCGCTGACCGCGGCCGTCTTCGGCGCCGCCGTGCTGATCGAGACCGGGGAGGACGTGTGGCGCCCCGATCCGGCCGCGACCCGGCTGGTCTGCGACGACGGCTCGCCGCAGATATGTCTGGAGGCGCGGAACACCGGGCTGCGGAAGCAGATCGCGACCGCCCTGGACGAGGTCCACGACACCCTGCGGGGCGTACCGGGCGCACCGGTCCGCTGGGTCGACACCGCCGACTCGCTGCTGAAGGACGGCGAGGCACAACTCCCCAACCCATCGATGGAGGTGTTGCGGGGGCGGCTGACGCACCCGGAGGCGTACGCCCGGTGGGCCGTCGACAGCATGCTGGGGTACTGCGACACCAGGTACTTCGAAGCCACGGACGCGGAGTGGGCGCACGCGGCCGACATCGACCACGCGGTGGCGCAGTGGCTGGCCCCGGACCCGGAACGGTGGCCCTGGGCGACGCCCGCGGCCCGGGCCCATCTCACCCGGCTGGAGGCCAAGTCCCCCGCCGAAGGCCGCGACTATCTGGCCCGGCGGTTCGCGGTCGACCCGTGCACCGGCCCCGGGAAGGTGCCCGCCCCATGACGCCCCGCCACGCCTGGGAACCCGGGGCCGCACCCGCGCCCGTACGGCGACGGGCGCTCTCACCCCTCGTGCTGTACGGCCGCTCGCGCGGACTGCCCGGTACGTTCGCCCTGGTCACAGCGGTCCTGCTGATCACCGCGTGGACGGCGCCCCGCCTCGTGCGGGAGCACGGGTTCGAAGACCCGGCGAACCGGCTGCCGCTGATCCTGCTGGCGCCGCTGGCCGTCGCCACGATCGTCGCGGCGGGCCTCCACACACACAGCGCCGAACTCGACCGGACGGCGGCCCGGCCCTGGTGGCGGCCCCGGCTGCTGCACATCGCCGGGGTGACCGGGGCCGCCGCCGCGGGCTTCACCATGGCCCTCACCGGCAGCCCCGACGTCTACGGCTCCCCCGCGGCGATCCGGAACCTGCTAGGCGCCGTCGGCCTCACCCTGCTGACGGCGGCCGTCGCGGGCGCCGGGTTGAGCTGGCTGCCGATGGCGCTCTACACGGCCGTCGCGTACTTCGTCCCGATCACGGGCGGGGCGTGGGGCTGGGTGAACGCCCCCGGCTGGGAGCCGGGGGCGTGGACGACGGCGCTGACGCTGTTCGCGACGGGCACCACGACGTGGCTTCTCCGGGGAGCCTCCCCCCGCGGCTAACCCGCCTCCTGGAGCGCTCAGGGGGCTCCCTCACCCCTGAGGACGGTCCGCGCCGGGTGGCCTGCGGCCCGCGGGTGGCTGGTCGCGCCGTTCGCGGCCTGTGCCTTCGGGGCCCCAGCGCCTCGGCACTCCAGGCGGGGCCCGCCACTACCGGGCCGCGCCCGGCAGCCTGGTGTTGTTCGCGGCCTGCGGACCGCCTGTGGCTGTTCGCGCAGTTCCCCGCGCCCCTGGTTGCCCTCCTCATCGCCCTTGCGAAGGGGGGCGCCCTCCGGGCGGGATGGAGAGTGCTTCCTCCGGAGGAGTTTCGGCTGCGGGCCGTCGTGGGCCGTTCGCGCAGTTCCGCCCCCTATGCCTTCGGCAATGGGGGGACCCCCAGCGCCACCTAATGCTCTCCCCCGCACCGGACCTGAAATGGGTCCCGGCCCCGGGATGAGGGGCGGGGCCCTTTCGGAGGGCGGCAACGGGGGCAACCCAGGGGCGCGGGGAACTGCGCGACAAGCCACCCACCCAGGCGCGGGTGGACCGACAACACCAAGCGGCACTCTTCCCCTCCCCCGGGACGGGCTCCAGCCCCAGGGGACAAGACCAGTCGGCGTGGTCGGGGGGTGCAGGGTCGCCCCCTGGGGGTCCCCCCAAAGGCAGCTTTGGGGGAGGACGGCGGAAAAGAAACGGGTCTCCCAGACAAGAGGCTCACTTCCGCCGTCCGTGAGGAGGTGAGCCCGGAGGCCACCGACCCTCCCGACGCCGAACAAGACCGCCCGCATACCGCCGGAGCAACGGTCACAACTTCAACAGCCCCGCCGGCGCCTGAGGCGCGAACACCCCGCCTGGACACAGGCAACCCCGACACCAGGCGCCCGGGGACCAGGAACCCCACAGCGGGAGGGCGCCCCCGCCCCGCCGGCGCCTGAGGCGCGAACACCCCGCCTGGACACAGGCAACCCCGACACCAGGCGCCTGAGGGACCAGGAACCCCACACCAGGCGGCGCCCCCGGCGGGAAAAACCGCCCCGCCCCAACCGCTGGCCGGATTCGTTCGTACAACCCGCGCCCCCGGGCGACCATGGCCCGGTCCGTCAGCCAGATCGCACCGGAGGCCGTATGTCCGCACCCGTCACATTGGATCGCCGCGACGGCCCGTACGGCGAAGTCGTCCTGCGGCGACGGGGGGATCATCACGAGATCATCGCCAACGGCTGTTTCCTGATGGACACCTCGGACGGCCGCTCCGAGCGGCGGCTGATCGACGCGGCGTTCGAAACTCTGGCGGCCGGGTCCGGCGCCGAGCCGGTGAGAATGTCCGAAAAGCGACCCGCCGTGCTGATCGGCGGTCTGGGGGTCGGTTTCTCCCTGGCCCAGGCCGCCGCCGATGTCCGATGGGGCCGGATCGCCGTCGTCGAGCGGGAGCCCGCGATCGTCGACTGGCATCTGGCGGGGCCGCTGAAGGCCGTCTCGGGCGCGGCGCTCGCCGACCCCCGGAGTGTGATCCTCCGCGTGGATCTGCTGGCCCATCTCCGGGATACCGGCGACCGCTATGACGCGTTGTGTCTGGATATCGACAACGGTCCGGACTGGACTGTCACCGAGGACAACTCCAGCCTCTACACCCCCGCCGGACTCGCCCTGTGCCGGGCCCGGTTGGCCCCCGGCGGGGTGCTCGCGGTCTGGTCGGCGCGGCCGTCCGCGGCCTTTGAGACGGCTCTGCGGAATGCCGGGTTCAGCGGGGTAAGAACCGAAGAGATCCGGGTTGCCCGGGGCGTACCGGACGTGGTGCACCTCGCCGTTAGCCCTGCGTAGCCGGGACGCTGAAACAGCCTTTAGTCTGCTGAACCAACAACACCGATCGACAACGAAGCGTGAATCTCCCGAGAGCGCTTACAGGGGCGGGCGATGGAACAGACACAGACCACCACCCAGAACGGCGTCGCGGCCACACCGGGCGCGCAGCGGCGGGTGCTGGTCGTCGAGGACGACTCGACGATCGTGGACGCCATCGCCGCCCGGCTGAGGGCCGAGGGTTTCCTGGTCCAGACGGCCGCGGACGGCCCGGCGGCGGTCGACGCGGCCGATGCCTGGCAGCCGGATCTGATGGTCCTGGACGTGATGCTGCCCGGTTTCGACGGGCTGGAGGTGTGCCGCCGGGTGCAGGCGCAGCGGCCGGTGCCCGTGCTGATGCTCACGGCCCGTGACGACGAGACCGACATGCTGGTCGGGCTGGGGGTCGGCGCGGACGACTACATGACGAAGCCGTTCTCGATGCGCGAGCTGGCGGCCCGGGTGCATGTCCTGCTGCGCCGGGTGGAGCGGGCGGCGCTGGCGGCGGTGACTCCCAGGAGCGGGATCCTGCGCCTGGGCGAGCTGGAGATCGACCACGCGCAGCGGCGGGTCCGGGTCAGGGGCGAGGACGTTCATCTGACGCCGACCGAGTTCGATCTGCTGGTGTGTCTGGCCAACACTCCGCGTGCGGTGCTCTCCCGGGAGCAGTTGCTGGCGGAGGTCTGGGACTGGGCGGACGCGTCGGGGACGCGGACCGTGGACAGTCACATCAAGGCGCTGCGCCGGAAGATCGGCGCGGAGCGGATCCGTACGGTCCACGGTGTCGGCTACGCGCTGGAGACGCCCGCGCCATGAGGCGGGGTACCGGGAGGGGCGCCGGTCCGGGCGCGGGGTCCGGGACCGGCGGCCGGCCGGGTTCCGGCGCGCGTCCGGTGCCGGGCGCCGGTCCGGGAACGGGACCAGGGCCCGGGGCCGGGAACGGGGAGGGGGCCGGGCGGTGCTCGGTCCCGCCGGAGCAGCGCGCGGTCCGCCGCCGTACGGTCCCCATCTCGATCAAGACCAAGCTGGGCTCGCTCGTCGTGGTGTCGGTCTTCATCACGACGGGGCTGCTGGTGGTCGCGCTGAAGACCTCGACCGAGCTGCGGTTCATCACCGTCTTCTCGATCATCGCGACCCTGTTGATCACCCAGTTCTTCGCCCATGGGCTGACCGCGCCGCTGGACGAGATGACCCGGGTGGCGAAGGGGATATCGCACGGCGATTACACCCGCCGGGTGCGGGGCGCGGACCGCCGGGACGAGCTGGGCGATCTGGCCTGCACGATCAACCGGATGGCGGACGATCTGGAGGCGGAGGACCGGCACCGCAAGGAGCTGGTGGCCAATGTGTCGCACGAACTGCGGACTCCGATCGCGGCACTGCGGGCGGTGCTGGAGAACGTGGTGGACGGGGTGTCGGCGGCCGATCCGGAGACGATGCGGACGGCGCTGACGCAGACCGAGCGGCTGGGCCGGCTGGTGGAGACGCTGCTGGATCTGTCCCGGCTCGACAACGGGGTCGTACCGCTGCGGGCGCACCGGTTCGAGGTGTGGCCGTATCTGTCGGGGGTGCTGAAGGAGGCGAGTCTGGCGGGCGGGCCCCGCATGCTGGCCTCCGGGTCGGGGCGGCCGACCAGGACCGATGTCCATCTGCACCTCGATGTCTCGCCGCCGGAGCTGACGGCGTACGCGGATACCGAGCGGCTGCACCAGGTGGTGGCGAACCTGATCGACAACGCGGTCCGGCACTCGCCGCCGCACGGCCGGGTCACGGTGCTGGCCCGGCGGGGGCAGCATCCGGAGTCGCTGGAGCTGGAGGTCGTCGACGAGGGGCCGGGGATTCCGGAGCAGGAGCGGCACCGGGTCTTCGAACGGTTCAACCGGGGTCAGGTGGCGGCGCCGCACGGCAAGGGCAGTGACGGCGGTACGGGGCTGGGGCTGGCCATCGCCCGCTGGGCGGTCGATCTCCACGGCGGGCGGATCGGGGTGGCCGAATCCACCCGGGGCTGCCGCATCCGGGTCACCCTTCCGGGAATTCCGGTCCACCGTCAGTTGACGTAGGGTTCGAATCGCCCGGTACCGGAGTGCGTGTATGAGACAAGGGGCGAGCCATCTACCGGCCGCCGTCACCCGTCCGGACCGGCGCCGGAGGACGTTTCCCGGGATCCCGCGGGATCTCCGGCCGCTCGACCGGCACGCCACCGGCGGGGGTTCGGCCCCGGCCCGGGGCGGGCCCGGCATGGGCAAACTGTGGTTGTTTCCCGCCATTCCTCGCAATGAAACCCGAGTTTCGATGTGACTTACGCGACGATGACGGGCCCGGCCTGCATCTGGGGCCTCAGGAGGCGTAGCCTTTATTTCCGCTGTCCATCACCTTGTGAAGCGGAAGAGGGCGGTTGCCGCCGTGTCGTCTCAGTCCCCCAGTAACGCCAGTTTTTCGGCCGACCAAGGCACCCCGGGCCAGGGCCCCGCGGCCGCCTTCGGTGCCAATGAGTGGCTCGTCGACGAGATCTACCAGCAGTACCTCCAGGATCGCGATTCGGTAGACCGCGCCTGGTGGGACTTCTTCGCCGACTACAAGCCGGGTGGGAAGAACACCACCGAGGCCCCGGCGGACGCCGCCGGTGCCGCCCCGGCCGCCACCGCTCCGGCACCGGCGTCGGTCCCCGCCCCCGCCCAGCAGACGGCGCCCGCCGCGCAGGCCGCTCCGGCTGCCGCGGCACCCGCCCCTGCCGCGGCCCCCGCTCCGGCGGCGAAGCCCGCAGCCGCAGCTCCGGCGAAGGCCCCGGCCCCGACTCCGGCTCCGGCGGCGAAGCCCGCGGCCGCCGCCAAGCCCGCCGCGGCCCCCGCGGCCAAGGCAGCCCCGGCGGCCGGCTCCGGCGAAGGCCCCGAGCTGATCACCCTGCGCGGCCCCTCCGCCGCGGTCGCGAAGAACATGAACGCGTCGCTGGAGGTGCCCACGGCCACGTCCGTGCGCGCGGTCCCGGTGAAGCTGCTCTTCGACAACCGGATCGTCATCAACAACCACCTGAAGCGCGCCCGGGGCGGGAAGGTCTCCTTCACCCACCTCATCGGCTACGCCATGGTGCAGGCCCTCAAGGCCATGCCGTCGATGAACTGGTCGTTCGCGGAGAAGGACGGCAAGCCGACCCTGGTCAAGCCGGAGCACGTCAACTTCGGTCTCGCCATCGACCTGGTGAAGCCCAACGGCGACCGCCAGCTCGTGGTCGCGGCCATCAAGAAGGCCGAGACCCTCGACTTCTTCGAGTTCTGGCAGGCGTACGAGGACATCGTCCGCCGGGCCCGCAGCAACAAGCTGACGATGGACGACTTCACCGGCGTCACCGTCTCCCTCACCAACCCCGGCGGCCTCGGTACGGTCCACTCCGTGCCCCGGCTGATGCCCGGCCAGTCGGTGATCATGGGCGTCGGCTCCATGGACTACCCCGCCGAGTTCCAGGGCACCTCCCAGGACACCCTGAACAAGCTGGGCATCGCCAAGGTCATGACGCTGACCTCGACCTACGACCACCGGGTCATCCAGGGCGCCGCGTCCGGCGAGTTCCTGCGGGTCGTCGCGAACTTCCTGCTCGGCGAGGACGGCTTCTACGACGGCATCTTCGAGGCGCTGCGGATCCCCTACGAGCCGGTGCGCTGGCTCAAGGACATCGACGCCTCCCACGACGACGACGTCACCAAGGCCGCCCGGGTCTTCGAGCTGATCCACTCCTACCGGGTCCGGGGCCATGTCATGGCCGACACCGACCCGCTGGAGTACCGCCAGCGCAAGCACCCCGACCTCGACATCACCGAGCACGGGCTGACCCTGTGGGACCTGGAGCGGGAGTTCGCCGTCGGCGGCTTCGCCGGCAAGTCCCTGATGAAGCTCCGGGACGTCCTCGGCGTGCTCCGGGACTCGTACTGCCGCACCACCGGCATCGAGTTCATGCACATCCAGGACCCCAAGCAGCGCAAGTGGATCCAGGACCGGGTGGAGCGCCCGCACTCCAAGCCGGAGCGCGAGGAGCAGCTGCGGATCCTGCGCCGCCTGAACGCGGCCGAGGCGTTCGAGACGTTCCTGCAGACGAAGTACGTCGGGCAGAAGCGGTTCTCCCTGGAGGGCGGCGAGTCCGTCATCCCGCTGCTGGACGCGGTCATCGACTCCGCCGCCGAGGCCCGCCTCGACGAGGTCGTCATCGGTATGGCCCACCGCGGCCGGCTCAACGTCCTCGCCAACATCGTGGGCAAGTCGTACGCCCAGATCTTCCGCGAGTTCGAGGGCAACCTCGACCCGAAGTCGATGCACGGCTCCGGCGACGTCAAGTACCACCTGGGCGCCGAGGGCACCTTCACCGGGCTCGACGGCGAGCAGATCAAGGTCTCCCTGGTCGCCAACCCCTCCCACCTGGAGGCCGTCGACCCGGTCCTCGAAGGCGTCGCCCGCGCCAAGCAGGACGTGATCAACAAGGGCGGCACCGACTTCACCGTGCTCCCCGTCGCCCTCCACGGCGACGCGGCCTTCGCGGGCCAGGGCGTGGTCGCCGAGACGCTGAACATGTCCCAGCTGCGGGGCTACCGCACCGGCGGCACCGTCCACGTCGTCATCAACAACCAGGTCGGCTTCACCGCCGCGCCGGAGTCCTCGCGCTCCTCGATGTACGCGACCGACGTCGCCCGGATGATCGAGGCACCGATCTTCCACGTCAACGGGGACGACCCCGAGGCGTGCGTCCGGGTCGCCCGGCTGGCGTTCGAGTTCCGTCAGACGTTCAACAAGGACGTCGTGATCGACCTCATCTGCTACCGCCGCCGCGGCCACAACGAGGGCGACAACCCGCAGTTCACCAACCCGCAGATGGTCGCCCTGATCGACAAGAAGCGCTCGGTGCGCAAGCTCTACACCGAGTCCCTGATCGGCCGCGGCGACATCACCCTCGAAGAGGCCGAGCAGGCGCTCCAGGACTTCCAGGGCCAGCTGGAGAAGGTCTTCGCCGAGGTCCGCGAGGCCACCAGCCACCCGGCCCCGGCCCACGTCCCCGACCCGCAGGCCGAGTTCCCGGTCGCCGTGACCACCGCGATCTCCCAGGAGGTCGTCAAGCGGATCGCCGAGTCCCAGGTCAACATCCCGGACAACATCACCGTCCACCCGCGGCTGCTGCCGCAGCTCCAGCGCCGGGCCGCCTCCGTCGAGGACGGCACCATCGACTGGGGCATGGGCGAGACGCTGGCCATCGGCTCCCTGCTGATGGAGGGCACCCCGGTCCGGCTCTCCGGCCAGGACACCCGGCGCGGCACCTTCGGCCAGCGCCACGCCGTCCTCGTCGACCAGGAGACCAACGAGGACTACACCCCGCTGCTCTACCTGACCGACGAGCAGGCCCGCTACAACGTCTACGACTCCCTGCTCAGCGAGTACGCGGCGATGGGCTTCGAGTACGGCTACTCCCTCGCCCGGCCCGAGTCGCTGGTCATGTGGGAAGCCCAGTTCGGCGACTTCGTCAACGGCGCGCAGACCGTCGTCGACGAGTTCATCTCCTCCGCCGAGCAGAAGTGGGGCCAGACCTCCGGCGTCACCCTGCTGCTGCCGCACGGCTACGAGGGCCAGGGCCCGGACCACTCGTCCGCCCGCCCCGAGCGCTTCCTCCAGATGTGCGCGCAGAACAACATGACGGTCGCCATGCCGACGCTGCCGTCGAACTACTTCCATCTGCTGCGGTGGCAGGTGCACAACCCGCACCACAAGCCGCTGATCGTCTTCACCCCGAAGTCGATGCTGCGCCTCAAGGCCGCGCAGTCCAAGACGGAGGAGTTCCTCAACGGCGGGTTCCGCCCGGTCATCGGCGACGAGTCGGTCGACCCGACGGCCGTCCGCAAGGTCGTCTTCACCTCCGGCAAGGTCTACTACGACCTCGACGCGGAGCGGAAGAAGCGGGGCGTCACAGACACCGCGATCATCCGGCTGGAGCGGCTCTACCCCCTGCCGGGCGCGGAGCTCCAGGCCGAGATCGCGAAGTTCCCCAACGCCGAGAAGTACCTGTGGGCCCAGGAGGAGCCGGCGAACCAGGGAGCGTGGCCGTTCATCGCGCTCAACCTGATCGACCACCTCGACCTGGCCGTCGGCGCGGACATCCCGCACGGGGAGCGGCTGCGGCGGATCTCCCGCCCGCACAGCTCCTCGCCGGCGGTGGGCTCGGCGAAGCGGCACCAGGCCGAGCAGGCGCAGCTGGTCGAAGAGGTCTTCGACGCGTAGTCGCCTCCCGCTGCGGGTAACTCGGGGCCCGGGCGCCTCCCCCTTCCGGGGAGCCGCCCGGGCCCTTCCCGTCCCCCCGGCCCCGGGCCGCGCCGGTGGCTGCTCCCGCTGTTCAGCCCCTGCGCCTCCGGTAACGGGGGGCCCAGTGCCTCGGCTCTCCCGGGCCGCGCCCGGCAGCCTGATGTCGTTCGCGGTCTGCGGACCGCCTGTGGTTGCTCGCGCAGTTCCGCCCCCTATGCCTCCGGCAATGGGGGGACCCCCAGCGCCTTGGCCCTCCGAGTGAGGCCCACAACCCCGGGCCGCGCCCAGCAGCCTGATGTCGTTCGCGGTCTGCGGACCGCCTGTGGTTGCTCGCGCAGTTCCCCGCGCCCCTAAACACCCCCACCTGCCCCTCCTTCGAAGAAGCCCCGCCTCTGGGGGTTGGGACCCTTCTCAGGGCCGGGGCTGGGGAGAGCATTTAGGGGCGCGGGGAACTGCGCGAACGGCCCACGACGGCCCGCAGTCGAAACACCTCCGGAGGAAGCACTACCCATCCCGCCCGGAGGACGCCCCCCTTCGCAAGGGCGATGAGGAGGGCAACCAGGGGCGCGAGGAACTGCGCGACAAGCCACGACGGTGGCGCGGACCGCGAACAACATCAGGCCCCCGGGTGAGATCCGGGGGTGTGAGCCTCACCCGGAGAGCCAAAGGCGCTGGGGGTCCCCCCATCGCCGAAGGCATAGGGGGCGGAACTGCGCGACAAGCCCACGACGGCCCGCAGTCGAAACACCTCCGGAGGAAGCACTACCCATCCCGCCCGGAGGACGCCCCCCTTCGCAAGGGCGATGAGGAGGGCAACCAGGGGCGCGCGGAACTGCGCGAACAGCCACGACGGTGGTGCAGACCGCCGACAACAGCAGGCCGCCGGGCGAGACCCGGGTCTTCGGGGCGGGTGCCCGGAGGGCCGGCCCCGTCAGGGGAAGAGGGGGCGGAGGGCCGAGAAAGCCTCCGCGGTCGGGGGGAGGCGGCGGAGGCGGGCGCGTTCCGCCGATTCCAGGCGGCGTACCAGCTCCGGCGAGACGCCCGCCGCCCGCTCCCGGTGCGCGACGGCGTCCCCGAGCCGGGCCTCGAATCCGGATCCGTGGGCGAGGAAGGCGACCGCGAGCGCCCGGTTCCAGCAGGCTCCGGCCACGACGCCGGGGTCCGTGCCGGTGCGGGCCGCCTCGCCGAGGGCCCAGTCCGCTTCGTGGAGGTCGGCGAGTGTCCCGTCGGCCCGGAAGCGTTCGAGGTGGGCGTGGCCGAGGAGGGCCCGGCGGGTGGGGAGCGCCGGGTCGCCGGCCGGGGTCCGGTCGACGGCGGCGCGGAGGTGTCGTACGGCGGTCCGGATGTCCGCGGGTTCGGACTTGTCGACGCCGCGTTCGACGAGCCGCCGCCCGAGGGAGGTAAGGACCCCGGCCCGCCCGGGGTCGTGCCGGGGCAGCAGGGGCAGGGCCTCGGTCCAGGCGGCGATCACGGAGTCCCGGTGTGCCCAGCTGCCGCCTGCCTCGTATCGCTCGTCCAGGAGTCCGGCCATCCGCAGGAGGATGTCCGCTTCGGCGGTCTCGTCGCGGTCAGCGATCCGGCGGGCTTGGTCGAGGGCTTGGTCGAGGGCTTGGAGGACGCGGAGTCTGGCGTCGTCGTCGAGGTGTTCGTAGGTCAGCTCGACGGCGTCGGCGTACTCCAGCCAGATCCGGACGAGTGCCCGGGCGTCGGCCGGGGCGGCACTGTCGCCGGTGGCGTCGATCCCGGTGAGCAGTCCGTCCGCGGCGCGGGCGGCGTGCGCGCGGGACGCGGCGGGGTCGGGTGGTGCGGCGGGGACGGGTCCCCGGCCCCGGTGGTGGCGGGCGAGTTCGAGGAGGAGTCCGCCGCGCAGCAGGTGGGCGTCGCGGTGGGCGCCCGCGGCGGGGTCCCGGCCGAGGTCGGAGTCGGGGTGGGCGGCGGTGTCGAGTCGGGTGAGGGTTTCGTCGCAGTAGGCGCCGACGACGGTGACGGCCGTCCCGAGGGTGGTGGTGAACCACACGGCGGGGCCACCGGGCCCGTAGGCGGCTCCGGTGACGGCGAGCCGTCGCAGGACGCGGGCGCGCAGCGGGGTGGCTTCGTCGCGGAGGGCGGGGTCCCAGCGGGCGGGGCCTTCGGTGAGTTCGGCGACGCCGGTGTCGGCGGCGGTGAGGAGGACGGTCGCGGTGAGGGCGGGTTCGGGCCAGCCGCCGGGGCCGTCGGGGCCGAGGGGGCCACCGGGGCCGGAGGGGTGGCCGGGGCGACCGGTTCCGCCGGGGGCTTCGGCGGCGAGCGCGGCGGACCGTACGGCCACCCATTCGGGGAGGAGCTTGGCGCCGAGGCGGCCCGCGACGACCTCGTCCGCCATGATCTCCAGTACCCGGGCGAGGGTGAGATGCCCGTCGAGGGCTTCGGTGAGTGCGTTCTGGGCGGCTTCGAGGGCCTCGGGCAGGTCTTCCGGTACGGGCCGCAGGTACCACCGTCGGAGCAGGGCTTCGGCGAGTTCGCCGGAGAGCGCGGCGCGCCGGGCGGGGCGCCGTTCGGCGTGGGTGGCGGAGCCGAGGAGCCGGATGGCGGTGTCGAGTTCGCGTACGGTGCCGTGTTCGCGGAAGTGGTCGAGGCAGGCGCGGGCCCGGGCGGCGAGCCCGTCGGGTCCTTCGGTGGCGCCGGTGCGGTCTCCGGGGGGTGTCGCGGTGGGTGAGGGGCCGCCGAGCCGCCGCAGTACCTGGGCCGAGACCTGGGCGAAGGCCCACAGCCCGCGCTCGTCGTCGCCGGAGCCGGAGCCGGAACCGGGGCCGGAGCGGGGGGCCGGTACGGCGGTACGGGCCTCGGCGGGGTCGACGGCGCCGGAGAGGAAGGCGGCGGCGGTGGCGGGGAAGTTGCGGACGCTCCGCCCGTACCGCGACGCGACGTACTCGGAGCAGTGTTCGAGGACGAGGGCGGCGGTTCCGGCACCGAGCCGGCCGAGGAGTTCCTCCCGTACGCCGTCGAGG
Organism: Streptomyces sp. NPDC020875; assembly: GCF_040641415.1. Classification (NCBI taxonomy): domain Bacteria; kingdom Bacillati; phylum Actinomycetota; class Actinomycetes; order Kitasatosporales; family Streptomycetaceae; genus Streptomyces; species Streptomyces sp. NPDC020875. The sequence goes on from NZ_JBFADP010000040.1 coordinate 63,419, forward strand.
AAGGCATAGCCGGGTCCGTCGGCCGGGTCGGGGGCCGCCCCGGGGGGTGTGGCGTCGGCGGTGGTCCGGTCGTCGCGCCGGAGCAGCCCGCTGAGGAGGACTTCGGCGAGGACGTCGGGCCCGCTGCGGTGCAGCATGGCGCGCTGGACGAGCCGCATGACGGGCAGGACGAGCGGTACGGCGGAGAGGTAGACGGCGAGTCGCGCGGCGGCGGGTGAGGCGGTGCGGCGGAAGTCCCGGACGCGCCGGGCCGGGTCGATCCGGCGTTCGGCGCGGGGCCGGGCGGCGGTGGGCGGGTGGTCGGCGGTGACGGTCGCGGCGGCGGCGTCGAGGGACTGTCCGGTGGCGCCCGCGACGAGCCGGGCCCAGGCGTCGAAGGAGGACCGGCGGAGGGCGAGGACGGGGACGGGGATCCCGGCGGCCGGGGTGTCGGTGCCGCGCGGGACGAACTCCAGCCGCCCGGCGGGCCCTTCGCGTCGTCGCAGCAGGCCGGGGCGGGCGGGCAGATGGGTCCGGCCCCACATGCGCTGCGGCAGCGGCTGGACGACGCAGACGGGCGCGGTGGCGGCCCAGGTGTGCAGCAGCCGCTGCATCCGGCCGCCGCGCCACAGGGGTCCGGCGCAGTCGCTGAGGACGACGGTGAGGCGGTGGCCGGTGGGGTCGGCGAGATGGGCGGGGAGGGGGTCGTCGGCGCCGACGCGGTGGACGGTGACCTCGCGGAAGGCTCCGGCGCGCTCGCAGATCCGGCGGAGTTCGTCGAGGGCACCGGACCAGACGACGTTGGAGCTTGACTCGTCCATGACGAGGGCGATCCGGGCCTCCCGGCGGCGGACGGCGGCCAGGACGGGGACGACGATCCCGGTGTCGGCGGCCCGGTCGGCGGTGGCGATCTCGTCGAGTTCGCTGCGGACGGCGCGGACGGGCGGCCGGTAGCGCTGGAGCGGGCGCAGGGCCCGTTCGAGGGCGGGGGCGTCGGGCAGGGCGGCGGGGACTGGCACGGGCACGGTCCGGGTGCGGGTCCGGCCGTCGGCGGTGATCCCGTACGCGGCCTCGGCCTGGGCGGGCCCGTACAGCCCGGTCCGCCCCTGACCGGACGGCACGGGTCCGGCGGTCCCGGCGGCCGGGTCGCGGGGCGGCCCCGGGGTCCCGGCCCGCGGCGGATCGGCCGGTACGGGCCCGGTTCCCCCCTCTACGGCCCCGGGCGCGGCGCCCGGCACGTACGCGGCGAGCCACAGGGCGTCGGCCAGCCCCTCGGCGGCGGGCCTCGCCTCGGCCTCCCGCAGCCGCGCGACGAGGGCGACCAGCGCGCTCCGGGCCGGGTCGGACGGTCCGGCGGGCGGCTCCGGCGGGCCGGGCGTGCCGCGCGGCGGCGGTGTCGGTGGTGTCGGACGGCTGGTTCGCCGGGCGCGGTCGGCGGGCACGGGGTCACCGCTGCCGGGTGTCGAGCGGGCGCATCAGCAGGGCGGCGATCTCCTCCCGGCGCGCGGGGTCGGAACGTACCGCGGCCTGGGAGAGGTAGATCGCGTTCAGCAGCTGGTCCGTGGGGCGCAGCTCTCCGTCGCCGTCCTCGCGGGTGAAGCGGTCGATCAGGTCGAGGTGCCGTTCGTCGGCGCCGGTGCCGAAGTGGGCCCGGACCATGGACGCGAGGCGTTCGTCGCGCGGCGGGTCGAGGTGGAGCTGGACGCAGCGCCGCAACAGAGGAGCCGGGAAGTCCCGCTCGCCGTTGCTGGTCATCACGATGACCGGGAAGGCCCGGCAGCGGACCCGGCCGCCGCGCACCGGCACCCGGCGGCCGTCGTCGGTGAGGACCCGGACCTCCTCGTGGCCGGGCCGGTCCGCGGTCCGTTCCAGCTCGGGCAGGGTGAACTCGCCCTCCTCCAGGACGATCAGCAGATCGTTGGGGAGGTCGATATCGCTCTTGTCGAGTTCGTCGACGAGGAGTACCCGGGGCCGTTCGGCGGGCAGCAGGGCCGTACCGAGCGGGCCGAGCCGGACGTAGGCGCCGATCGACTCGGGCGTACGGGACTCCCGTTCGGCGAGCTGGGCGTCCTGGAGACGGCCGATGGCGTCGTAGGTGTACAGCCCGTCGCAGAGTTCGGTCCGGCTGACGACCGGCCACTGGAGCACCCGGCCGAGGCCGAGCTCATGGGCGATCGCGTGGGCGAGGGTCGACTTGCCGGAGCCGGGTTCGCCGGTGACCAGGAGGGGGCGGCGGAGATAGAGCGCGGCGTTGATCAGGCGCAGGGCCTCGGCGTCATGGGCCGGGGGCGCGCCGACCCGGGTGCCGAGCCGCCGGGTGGAGGAGCTGTCGACGGGCGGCACGGGGTCGGGCAGCGGCTCGCCGGTGAAGGCGCGCCACGGCGGTGGCGGTGGGAGCCGTCGGATCCGGTCGGGGTCCGGCGCCCCGACGCCTCGGTAGATCAGCCAGTCGTCGTCCATCGCTCGCTCCTTGTCGGCGGCCGGGGACCGGTGGCGGGCAACGTGGGGTGTATTCCCTGCTCCGGGCCGTCCCATGACTGCCGGTGGGCTCTTGTATGAGGTCTCCTCATGAGGAGGCGCCGCGTCCGGGCGGGCCGGGGGTGTTCCGGCCGTGGTCAGGGCAGGTGCGGGGCTCTCCGTGCCGCACTACGTCGATTTCCGGACGTTCTCCGGATGTCGTCATCCCGGTTCTCCCTCGGTGCCCGGCCCGCCGGTCCTCGGCTCGTCCTCGGTTCCTCGTCGGCTCGGACGGTCGCACCGGGGTCCCACATGACGTCCGTACGGCCCGGATGCACAGGACGTGGGAGACGTGAGGGACGCGAGGGGCCCGGGGGGGCTCTCAGGGCGAGTCGACGGGGCCTTCCCCGTCGGCGGGCAGGGGACGGCGCGGATCGTCGTAGAGCAGGGCGACGCCCTCCGCCCAGTGCCCGCCGCGCCGGCTGCCGCTGATGTCGTCCCTGATCCGGCGGAGCCGGTCCGGCAGCTCATCCGCGCCGCCGGCCGCCGAGAGCATCATTTCGGCGCCCCGGTGGACCTCGTCGCAGAAGTCGCCGCAGCCGGTCTCGGGGTGGACGTCGGTATGCCAGAGGGCCACGCCGTGGCCCGCCGCCAGCGCCATTCCCATCGCCCGGCGCCCGGCGCCGGTGCCCGCCGGGCGGCACAGGACGGGGATCCCGGCGGGCGCCATCTCGACCAGCTGACGGGCCCGGGGGACCTGGCGCGGCGGCGGCGTACGGCAGGCGGTGAGGGTTCCGGCGGCCGACAGGCGGTGCCAGCGCTCGCACCAGACGGGGTCCGGTTCGCCTCGTCTCGCGATATCCCGCAGCACCACCGACCGGCGTACCCCGACATACGCCGGATGGTGGAGCCGGGCCATCTCGGTGAGCTGCCAGCGGTGTACGGCGGTGTCGAAGTGGTCGGCGGGCAGGGCCACTTCCAGCGGGGCGGGCGCGCCGGGCACGTCGAGTGCGGCGAAGACCTCCGCGAGGGGGCCGCGCAGCTCCCCCACGAGCCGTTCGGGCGGTACGCCGTCGCCGGTCTGCTCCTCGTGCAGCGGTTCGTCGAGTTCCTGGCCGTCGTCGGCCCTGATCCGCCAGTAGAAGCGGGGGGTGGAGGCGTCGGCGACGGGCTCCAGTTCGACGACCACGACGGCCCGGCCGTCGCCGGGGAGCGGATGGCGCAGCACGATCCGGTGGTCGGCGCCGCCGCCGTCCCGGGCCCCGGACCCGCCCCCGCGACCGGCCGCCGGGCCGCCGGGTCCCGCCGGGTGGAGCAGCCCCGGCGGCAGGGTGGCCTGGGTGACCACGGTGTGCACGATCCGGGGTACGCCGTCGAGCCGCCGGGCGACCCAGTCGGTGAGGGCCGACGGATCGCCGCCCCGGGCGCGTTCGTACTCGGCGACGAGCTGGAGGTAGTGCAGGGCGGCGATCGCGGCGGCGGGCCGTCCGGCCTCGTACAGCAGCCCGTGGCCGTCGCGCCAGGTGTTCGGCGGCAGTTGGCCCGGCGGGGCGGCCACCCCGCCCCTGGCCTTCCGTGCCAGCTCCACGACGGGCCTGATGCCGTCCGGCGGATGGACGGCGGCGAGCCGGGCGAGGGCCTCCCGGCGGTCGCGGGGCCCCCACAGATCGCCGCCGGTCCGCACCCCGGCCCCGGGAAGCCGGTGCTGGCGCTCGATCCAGTTGTGGCCGGTGATCTTCGGCGACAGCCCGTGCCAGCGGTCGTGCGCCGAGGTCAGCGCCTGGTAGTCCGCGCCGAAGCGGCGGAGCGCGGTGACCGCGATGGCCATCCCGCCGTCCCGCCCGGCGCGCCGCGACTTGAGCACGCCGACGACCGCGCCGGTATGCGCGTCCAGTACGGGTGAGCCGGAGCCGCCCCTGGGGAACTCGGCCTCGGGTCGGATCCGCAGGCCGTACGCGTCGTCGAAGCCGTTGATCCGGGCGGTCGCCTTCCACGGCACGGCCCGGACCGGGCGGTCGTCGTCACCGCCGCCGGGCCGGTAGCCCTGGACGACACCCGGGCCGCCGGGATAGTCGGTACGGTCCGTCAGCCAGACGCACTCGTGCTCGGCGTCCCGGTCCAGCAGCCGCAGCAGGGCGAGATCCCGCTCCAGGGGGACCTTGTGCTCGGGCAGCGGCCCGCTGTCCAGGAGCCAGCGGTCCAGCCGGGCCTCCAGCGGCTCGCCGCCGTTCAGCTCGGGCCCGGCGACCACCACGGAACGTGCCAGGTCCCCGCGCAGATGGGGCGCCAGAACATGCGCGCAGGTGAGGACGAGACCGGGGGCGACGAAGAAACCGGTGCCCCACAGGGGGGCCGGTTCGGTGCCGCCGATATGGACGGTCGCGGCACGCAGCAGCGCGTCGATGACGGGATCGGACCCGGCGGGCGTCACGCGGGAGCCGTCCCGTCGTCACCGCCCGCGGCGGGGGGCGGGGCGCCGGGGGCCTCCGGCCGCCCGCCGGTCGGCTGGTCCTTGAGGTGCCACACCAGGGTGACCTGGATCGACGTCTTGCTCTCCCCGGAGGCGAGAACCGCCAGCGCCGCCCCCGACTTCGCGGTCAGCTCCACCCCGAAGGTGACACTGGCCTCGTCGGGCCCGGCCGCCGCCGCGGCACTCAGTACGGACGCCCCGACCTCGGTGATCAGCCGCTGGAGCCGCTCCACCTTCGCCGTGGCGTTCGCGACGAAGCCGACGTCCTCGTCGTCGTCGCCGTATCCGCCGCCCTCCGGGGCGGTCAGCCGGGCGAGCACGACGGCTCCCCCGGGCAGTTCGATCTGCTGAACACGTCCGTTCACCGAATCCCCCGATCTGGACGGCGGCCCCTGGCGTACCGCGACGCCCGGGTGGTGCGACCACGGCGACGACCGGCATACCCCGTCCGGTTGCGCGGGCGCGCGGCCGTAACCTGAAGAGGTAGTCCCCCATCCGTCCCGGGAGCATGTCTTGTACTTCACCGATCGCGGCATCGAGGAGCTGGAGAAGCGGCGCGGCGAGGAAGAGGTCACCTTCGAGTGGCTCGCCGAGCAGCTGCGTACCTTCGTCGATCTCAACCCGGACTTCGAGGTCCCGGTCGAACGCCTGGCGACGTGGCTGGCGCGCCTTGACGACGAGGACGACGACGAGTAGCTCTCCGGGCCCGCGCCCCGGAGTACCCGGCACCGTTTCACGGCCCGCGCCGCCGTCGTGGCTGTTCGCGCAGTTCCTCCCCCTATGCCTTCGGCAATGGGGGGACCCCCAGCGCCGCCTTGGCCCTCCACAGCATCGCCGAAAGACCCGGGCCGCGCCCGGCAGCCTGATGTAGTTCGCGGCCTGCGGCCCGTGGCTGGCTGGTCGCGCAGTTCCCCGCGCCCCTGGTTGCTCCCCGAACCGCCCTCGGGGAGGGGGCGCTCTCCGGGCGGGAGATAGGGCCTCCCCCGGAGGTCTTTCGACCGCGGGCCGTCGTGGGCCGTTCGCGCAGTTCCCCGCGCCCCTGGGTTGCTCTCCTCGCAGCCCTTGCCGAGAGGCGGGCCCCCCTTCTCAGGGGCGGTGCTCGGGAGAGCATTTAGGGGCTCGGGGAACTGCGAGACCAGCCAGCCACGGTCCGCAGACCGCGAACAACACCAGGCCGCCGGGCGCTGCCCGGGGTGTGGGCCTCACGCGAAGGGCCAAGGCGCTGAGGGTCCCCCCATCGCCGAAGGCATAGGGGGCGGAACTGCGCGAGCAACCACAGGCGGTCCGCAGACCGCGAACAAGATCAGGCTGCCGGGCGCGACCCGGGTCGTGGGCCCCACCCGGAGGGCCAAGGCGCCACCGGGAGACCAGAGCGCAAAAGACCCCCCAGACAAGGGCCGCGGTCGCCTCAGACCGCCGCGCGGCCCCGTTCGTACATCAGCAGCGCCGCGCCCTGCACCGTGAGGACCGCGCCCGCCACCGCCCAGCCGCCCCGTCCCCCCGCGCCCCCGGCGCCCCGCAGGGCCCAGATCGTCAGGGGGACGCCGACCGCGATCTGTGCCGCGCCGAGGACTTTGAGGCCCGTCCGGTCGCGGGGCTCGCGCAGCCAGTGGTCGAAGCTCTCCTCGACGGCGTGCAGCTCGGTCCGTACGGCGTCGCGCCAGCCCGCCCATTCCACGGTCTGCGCGCCGCGTGCCGCCGCGACGGCGTGCAGTCTGGCGGGGGTCCGTCCGGGGACGAGTCCGGGTGGGAGTTCGAGCCCGGCGCGGGAGAGTACGGCGAGCAGTCCGCGCAGCCGGTCGGCGCCGTCGGCGTCGGGGTCCTCCCGGGTCAGCGGGGCCAGCGCCTGGACGTCGATGACGGGGTCGAGGCCCAGCCTGGCGGCGAAGGTGGTGATCGCCTCGTCCTCGCCGGCCGGGGTGCCGTCGGCGAGCCAGACGTAGCCGACGGGGCGGCGGAATCCGGACGCCAGGGTGAAGCCGACGCGTTCGGTGTCCCACCAGAGCGCCAGGACGGGCCTGCCGAGGCCGACCGCGACGGCGAGGGCGACGGCCCAGCCCGCGACGACCCGGTCGACGGGTTCGCCGTCGTCCCAGGCGGCGCCCTCGGGGACGAGGGCGCTCCATTCGGCGCCCGCGGGGACGAGGAGCTGCGGTTCCCGCAGCAGCTGGGCGGGGGAGCGTACGGCGGAGGGCTCGGCCCGGCAGAGGAGCAGAGCGCCCACGGCTGTCGCGTTCATATCTCTCACGCTAGGCCACTCGCCCGGGTTTGACCGGTTCTGCCCGGCAGCCGGGCGAGCGGGGTGGGGCGCCGTACGGCCCGAGGCGGCTCGGAGCAACCCGAACTCACGATATAGCGTCTCCTCCGCCAGACGCGATATATTGCGTTACTATCCCGCTGGGATTCGGCCGTTACGGGAGGTCAAAGCGATGACAGAATCGACATGGGAGGTCAGGGAGCCGCGCAGGCTCGACTTCGACGCCCCCGTGACCGCGCTCGACGTTCGGATCGTCAACGGAACGGTGAACGTCGTCGGTACCGACGAGAAATCCGCCCGGCTCGAAGTGTCGGCCGTCGAGGGCCCTCCGCTGATCGTCACCCGCGACGGCGGACGCCTGACGGTCGCCTACGAGGACCTGCCGTGGAAGAGCTGGCTCAAGTGGCTCGACCGCAAGGGCTGGCACCGGCGGGTCGCGGTGACCCTGACCGTACCGAGGCACACCGCCGTGGACGTCGGCACCGTCGGCGCGGACGCGGTGGTCTCCGGGATCGCGGGCGCCACCAATGTCCGGGGCATCAGCGGTGAGACGACGCTCGTCCGGCTCTCCGGGCCGGTCACCGCCGAGACCGTCTCCGGCGCCCTGGAGGCCCAGTCCGTGACCGGCGCGCTGCGGTTCAACTCGGTCTCCGGCGATCTGACCGTGATCGAGAGCGCCGGGTGCCGGGTCAGGGCCGAGACCGTCAGCGGCGATCTGGTACTCGACCTCGCGCCCCGCGACCGGGACGAACCGGACGGGATCCCGGGCCCGGCCGCCCCGACCGAGCTGACGCTCTCCACGGTCTCGGGCGAGGTCGCGGTCCGGCTGCCGTACCCGGCGGACGCCCGGGTGGAAGCGGAGACCTCGGGCGGCTCGGTCGCCAGCGCCTTCGACGCCCTGCGGGTCACCGACGCGTGGGGGGCCAAGAAGATCGCCGGAACCCTCGGCGCGGGAACGGGCTCTCTGAAGGCGACATCCGTCTCCGGCTCCATCGCACTCCTGCGCGCCCCGTCGGCGCCCCCCGGGGCGGCTGGGACCAATGGGACCAATGGGACCAATGGGAATACTGGGAGCGCCGGGACCACACCCCGGGACACCCGGAAGAAGGTGCTCTGACATGCCCCCCGTCTTCGCCCACGGCAGGCTGCGGCTCTACCTGCTCAAACTCCTCGACGAGGCACCGCGCCACGGCTACGAGGTGATCCGGCTGCTGGAGGAGCGGTTCCAGGGGCTGTACGCGCCCTCGGCGGGCACGGTCTACCCCCGGCTGGCCAAGCTGGAGGCCGAGGGCCTGGTCACCCATGCCACCGAGGGGGGCCGCAAGGTCTACTCGATCACCGAGGCGGGCCGGGCCGAACTGGCCGGGCGCAGCGGCGAGCTGGACGACCTGGAGCGGGAGATCCGGGACTCGGTCTCCGAGCTGGCGGCCGAGATCCGCGACGACGTACGGGGCGCGGCGGGCCGGCTCCGTAACGAGGTACGCGCGGCGACCTCCCGTACCAGGGCCGCGTCGGACTCGTCCAAGGAGGAGTGGCGCAAGGCCACCCGCGACTGGCAGGAGCAGATCCGAAAGGCCCGTGAGGAGGCCGGTCAGGCGCGCCGCCAGGCCAAGGAGGCCCAGGACATGGCGCGTACGGAGGTCGAGCGGATCGCCCAGGAGGTGCAGGACCACTTCACCCGGGGCGACTGGCCGAACGGGTTCCAGGACGGGCTCTCCGATCTGGCGACCCGGCTCTCGGTCCGGCTCGGCGGGGCGGCGCGGACGCCGCGGGGGTGCGGGTCCCCGGAGCCGTCCGAACCGGCCGGACCGGCCGGGCAGTCCGGACCCTCGGGGCCGTCCGGGGCCGCGCCGTCCGAGGAACCCTCGGAGAAGCCGTCGGAGGAACCGGAGTCGTCCGGGGCCGCGCCGTCCGACTGGCCGGGCGACCTGGCGTCCACCGGCGACCCGGCCCGCGATCTCGACCGGCTGCTGGACCGCTTCCGCGACGACATCCGGGACGCGGCCCGGGACCACGGCGTCACCGAACCCCAGCTCGGCGAGGCCCGCCGTCATCTGTCGACGGCGGCGGCGCATATCGCGGCCCTGCTCCACCGGACCGGGAAGCGCGACGACGACGCGTAGCGGGCCGGTGCGCACCGGCGGTCAGACGGTACGGCGGTCAGGCGGTACGGCGGAGGTTCCCCCCGGCTCCGCCGTCCTCACCGAACATCGCCCGTTCGACCGTCGCGTACGTCGCGCCGTGGTCGGCCAGGACCTCCGCGACCACGCCGTGCCCGGCCGTCAGGGCCAGCAGTACGTGCTCGCCGCCGATCCGCCGGTCACCCCGGCCCACGGCGATCCGCAGGGACTTCGTCAGAGCACCCTTGGCGGCGGGCGAGAAGGGCCGGTGGTCCCGGAGCAGCCGACGGCGTACGAACCCGGCCGGGGCCAGCGCGGCCCGGCCGTGGGCCGCCTCCGCGGTCGCCACCACCCGGTCCACGTCGATCCCCAGCCCGGCCAGGGCCTCCGTCTCCGAACGGGAGAGCCCGCCCCGGCGCCGGGCGTCGCCGAGGGCGGACTCCACGGAGGCCCGCCGGTCGGCGACCCCGAGCGCCGCGAAGGCGAAGGAAGCACGGCTCCCGCGCTGGTCGAGGAGGGCCAGCAGCAGATGCTCTTCGGTGACGGACGGCTCCCCCGCGCGCCGGCAGTGCCCGACCGACTCCGTCACCACGCGACGGGCCTCTTCGGTGAATTGCTCGAACATCAACGCCTCCCGTGTTTCTTGTGCACGGCCTGTCGGCTGACCCCCAGCTCCGCGGCGATGTCCTGCCACGACCAGCCCTGGTTACGGGCGCTACGGACCTGGACGGCCTCCAGCTGCTCCAGCAGCCGCCGCAGCGCGGCGACCGCCCGCAGCCCTACCCGGGGGTCGCGGTCGCCCGCGCGCTCGGCGAGATCGGTTGCCTCAGTCATAGCTGTCAATCTAGATTGACGCCGCTTGGGCGTCAACCTTGATTGACGCCAGGTTGTGACGGAACGGCCGCGCGGCGGCGGATCAGGGAGTGAAGACGATCTTCCCGAACAGTTCGCCCTCCGCCATCCGCTCGAACCCCTCCCGGGCCCTGGACAACGGAAGCACCCGGTCGATCACCGGCCGGACCCCGGTCGCGGCACAGAACGACAACAGATCCTCCAACTCGTCCTTGGAACCCATCGTGGAACCCACGACCCTCAACTCCAGGAAGAAGATCCGCGTCAACTCGGCATGAGCGGGCCGATCCCCACTCGTCGCACCCGAGATCACCAAAGTGCCGCCGGGCCGCAGACACTTCACCGAATGCGACCAGGTCGCCGCGCCGACGGTCTCGATCACCGCGTCCACCCGGCGGGGCAGCCTCGCCCCCGGCTCGAACGCCTCCTCCGCGCCCAACTCCACCGCGCGGGCCCGCTTCACCGGATCCCGGCTCGTCGCGTACATCCGCAGCCCCGCGGCCCGCCCCAGCACGATCGCGGCCGACGCGACCCCGCCGCCCGCGCCCTGCACCAGCACGGAATCACCCGGCCGGACACCCGCGTTGGTGAAAAGCATCCGGTACGCGGTCAGCCAGGCCGTCGGCAGACAAGCGGCCTCCTCGAAACTCAGCTCCCTCGGCTTCGGCAGCACATTCCACGTCGGTACGGTGACCCGCTCGGCGAAAGTCCCCTGATAATGCTCGGTCAACAGGGACCGGGGCTCCCGGGGCCCGACGCCGTGGCCGCTCTGCCCGATCACCGAATGCAGTACGACCTCATTGCCGTCGGGATCGACCCCCGCGGCATCACAGCCCAGGATCATCGGCAGCTTCCCCTCCGGCAGCCCGACGCCCCGCAGCGACCAGAGGTCATGATGGTTGAGGGAGGCGGCCCGGACGGTGACCGTGGTCCACCCCTCCCGCACCTCGGGCTCGGGACGCTCCCCCAGCCGAAGGCCGTCGAGCGGATTCTCACGATCGATATGTGCGGCATAGGCGGCGAACATGCCCCGACACTAGGTGCCGGGGGGACGGGGAGAAACCCGCCTCGCCTGTGACGAGCGCCTCCCGCGGGGGCACCTCCCGCTGTGGGGTGCGCCGCGTCGGGGCGCCTGGTGCCGGGGTTCCTCGCGGCGGCGGGGTCGCTTGCGCCTCGCGCCCTGGGCGCCTGGTGTGGGGTCCCCGCCTGGTGCGGGGCGGTTCGCGCCTCAGGCGTCGGCGGGGCGGGGGCGCCTCCCGCTGTGGGGTTCCTGGTCCAGGGCGCCTGGTGTCGGGGTTGCCTCTGGCCAGGCGGGGTGTTCGCGCCTCAGGCGCCGGCGGGGCTGTTGAAGATGTGACCGTCACTCCAGCGGTATGCGGGCGGTCTTGTTCGGCGTCGGGAGGGCCGGTGGCCTCCGGGCTCACCTCCTCACGGACGGCGGAAGTGAGCCTCTTGTCCGGGAGACCCGTTTCTTTTCCGCCGTCCGTTGCGGGGGCGACCCTGCACCCCCCGACCACGCCGACCGGACATGTCCCCCGGGGCCGGAGCCCGTCCCGGGGGAGGGGGATGGTGCCACCTGGGGTTGTCGGTCCACCCGCGCCCCGGTGGCTGGCTGGTCGCGCAGTTCCCCGCGCCCCTAAAAGCTTCCCCTCCCCGGAGCCGGACTTGCTTCGCAAAAAAGGGGCAGGCGGAGGTGTTCAGGGGCGCGGGGAACTGCGCGAACGGCCCAGGACGGCCCGCAGTCGAATCACCTCCGGAGGAGGCACTATCCCCCGCCCGAAGGGCGCCCCCCTCCCCAGGACGGTGCTGGGGAGAGCATTTAGGGGCGCGGGGAACTGCGCGACAAGCCACAGGCGGGCCGCAGACCGCCGACAACACCAGGCCGCCGGGCGCGGCCCGGGTTGTGGGCCTCACCCGGAGGACCAAGGCGCTGGGGGTCCCCCCATTGCCGAAGGCATAGGGGGCGGAACTGCGCGAACAGCCACAGGCGGTCCGCAGACCGCCGACAACACCAGGCCGCCGGGCGAGACCCGGGGTTGTGGACCTCACCCGGAGGACCAAGGCGCTGGGGGCCCCGAAAGCACAGGCCGCGGAACCGCGCGGACAACCACAGACGGGCCCTGGCCCCGTGGGGGTCAGGGCCCGGGGCTCCGGGGGAGGCGGGCTACTCCGCGGCGGGAGGCGTCTCCGCGCGGGCCGCCGCCGCGACCGCCGCGGCCACCGCGGGGGCCACCCGCTCGTCGAACGGGGACGGGATGACGTAGTCCGCCGCGAGCGCGTCGCCCACGACGTCCGCCAGCGCGTTCGCCGCCGCGATCTTCATGCTCTCGGTGATCCGGGGGGCCCGGACCTGGAGCGCCCCGGCGAAGATACCGGGGAACGCGAGGACGTTGTTGATCTGGTTGGGGAAGTCGCTGCGGCCGGTCGCGACGACGGCCGCGTACTTGTGCGCGATGTCGGGGTGGACCTCGGGGTCGGGGTTGGCCATGGCGAAGACGAAGGAGCCGGGTGCCATGGAGGCGACGGCCGCCTCCGGCACCGTACCGCCGGAGACGCCGATGAAGACGTCCGCTCCGGCGAGCGCGCTCTCCAGGGAGCCGCTGAGTCCGGCCTTGTTGGTGAGTTCGGCCAGCTCGCGCTTGACGGGGGTGAGGTCTTCGCGGTCGCGGCTGACGACGCCCTTGCGGTCGGCGACGGCGACGTCGCCGATCCCGGCGGCGAGCAGGAACTTGGCGATGGCGACGCCCGCCGCGCCCGCGCCGGAGATCACGGCGCGGAGTTCGCCCAGCTCGCGCCCGGTGAGCCTGGCGGCGTTCCGGAGCGCGGCGAGGGTGACGACGGCGGTGCCGTGCTGGTCGTCGTGGAAGACGGGGATGTCGAGCCGTTCCTGGAGCCTGCGCTCGATCTCGAAGCAGCGGGGCGCGGAGATGTCCTCCAGGTTGATCCCGCCGAAGGAGGGCGCCATCCGGACGATGGTCTCGATGATCTCGTCGGTGTCCTTGGTGGCGAGCGCGATCGGCACCGCGTCGACCCCGCCGAACTGCTTGAAGAGGATCGCCTTGCCCTCCATCACGGGCAGCGACGCCTCGGGGCCGATGTCCCCGAGTCCGAGGACGGCGGTGCCGTCGGTGACGACGGCGACGACGCCGGACTTCCAGGTGTAGTCGTCGACCAGTTCGGGGCGTTCGGCGATGGCGCTGCAGACCTTGGCGACGCCGGGGGTGTACGCGAGGGACAGGTCGTCCTTGTCGCGGAGCGGCACGGTGGCCGTGACGGCCATCTTCCCGCCGCGGTGGAGCGCGAACACCGGATCGAAGGGCTCCTCGGGGGCCGCCGCACCGGCCTCCTCCGTAACACCGGCGGCGCCGGTGACCTCGCTGTCGCTGCGAGGATTGACGATCTCCGCTGCCATTGGGTTGACCCCTTAAATCTTCATCGGTTGAGGGTTTCCCCTCCTGGTGAGGAGGGTTGAGCGGGCACCGTGTACGCGCCCGGCCCCGGCGGTCTGGTCCGCCCGGCCGAAGCGGCCTCGTACACGCGGGCGCGCCGCACACGCGCCCTGAGCCCCGGATGAGGGGTGTAACAGTCCTTCTTACCGGAACGTGACCGTGAAGGACGAGTCGATATCGCGCCAGGCGACCCGAATCGATATGACACGTCGTCCCTCACACCGAAAAATCATGACACGCCGGTTTCGGGCGTCGAATAGCGGCCATGCCCGTTCCATGGCAGCAGATCTTCCGGCCGGAAGGAGTGATTCCCGCGAATGGTCCGGTCGCTCGGTACCGGCCTGCGGCGTCGGGGGTCTCCCGTTATCCGATTTTGACATGCGCGGGCCCCTGAAGGTGCCCGTCCGAATGGCAAGATGCCGGAAACACACAAGGTCGCGGCGGTCGAAGACCTGCTCGAAGACCCGTCTCCCGGCCTGCCGGGGGCGCGTCCGCGACCTGCGCGGCCCCGGCCGCGTCCGCGACTCGCGCACCAGCCGTACGCGACCAGAAATGGCTGTCCCTGAGACTCCGGAGGATCCCCGACATGACCGCACGCTCCATGCGCACCCCGACCACCGCTCCGCACCGGAAGTCCCGCTCCTCCCGGTTCGCGGCGGTCGGCGCCGCCGCGGTCGCCGGTTCCCTGCTGCTGCTGACCGGCTGCGGCGACCAGACCGACAGCGGTTCCAAGGAGAAGGGCAGCGGCGACGGCGCCTCCAGCAGTGCGCCCCTTTTCGGCAAGCTGCCGGAGAAGTACCAGAAGTCCGGTGTCATCAAGGTCGGCACGAATGCCGAGTACGCCCCGATGGAGTCGGTCGAGAACGGCAAAATCGTCGGGGTCGACCCGGATATCGCCGCCGAGCTGGGCAAGAAGCTCGGAGTGAAGTTCGAGTTCACCTCCGGCTCCTTCGACGGGCTGATCACCGCCCTGAACACCGGCCGTCATGACATCGCGATGTCGTCCATCACGGACAACAAGCAGCGCCAGGAGGGCCTGGACGAGAACGGCAAGAAGCTCGGCAAGGGCGTCGACTTCGTCGACTACTTCCTCGCCGGTACCGCCGTCTACACCAAGAAGGGCAACCCGCAGGGCATCAAGTCCATCGGGGACCTGTGCGGCAAGACGGCGGCCGTGCAGCGGGGCACGACGTACGAGAAGGCGCTCCAGACCCAGTCGAAGGCGTGCCAGGACGCGGGCAAGCCCGCCGTGAAGATCGAGCCCTTCGAGAACGACACCGAGGCGCAGACCCGGGTGAAGTCCGGCGGCGCGGTGGCCGGTGTCAACGACTACCCGGTCGCCCTCGACCTCTCCCGCAAGGCCGACAACGGCAACGCCTTCGAGGTGGTCGGCGACCAGATCGACGCCGGTCCGTTCGGGATCGCCGTGAACAAGGACAACACGGCACTCCGGGACGCCCTGAAGGAGGCCGTCGACGCGATCATCGCGGACGGCTCGTACGCGAAGGTGCTGAAGAAGTGGGGCGCCGAGAGCGGGGCCATCGACAAGGCCGCGATCAACGGCGGCAAGTGACGTCCGCCGTTCCACCGCTCGTAACTCCCCGAACGACTCCCCCGAAGGGCAGTCACCGTGACTGACAGTACCGACAGCTCGCTCCCGGACATGTTCACGAAGTCCGCGGACCTCGCGGACCGTACCCCGGGCACCGGCTCGGCGGCGGACCCCGACGGGTCTCCGCCGCCCGAGGCGATCAAGGCGATCCCGGTCCGCCATCCCGGCCGCTGGATCAGCGGTGTCGTGGTCATCGGTCTGCTGGCCGCACTGGTCTACGCGTTCGCGACCGGCGACATCAAGTGGGGCACGGTCGGCGATATGGCCTTCGACCAGCAGGTGGTCGAGAGCGCCGGCAAGACCCTGTGGATCAGTGTGCTGGCGATGGCGCTGGGTGTGGTGCTCGGTGTGCTGCTGGCCGTGATGCGGCTCTCGAAGAACCCGGTGACCAGTACGGTCGCCTGGCTCTACATCTGGTTCTTCCGCGGCACCCCGGTCTACGTCCAGCTGCTGCTCTGGTTCAACCTGGCGCTGATCTTCAAGTATCTGGACATCCCCGGCGTGTACCGGGACGAGATGACGGATGTCATGACGCCGTTCATGTGCGCCCTGCTGGGGCTCGGCCTCAACGAGGCCGCGTATATGGCGGAGATCGTCCGGGCGGGCATCACCTCGGTCGACCAGGGCCAGACGGAGGCGTCCCAGGCGCTGGGCATGACCCAGGCCAAGACGATGCGCCGGGTGGTGCTGCCGCAGGCGCTGCGGGTGATCATCCCGCCGACGGGCAACGAGTTCATCAATCTGCTGAAGACCTCGTCCCTGGTCTATGTGGTGACGTACGGCGAGCTGATGCGGACCACGTCCCAGATCGGTTCGACGTCGTACGCGGTGATGGAGATGCTGTTCGTCGCCTCCCTCTGGTACATCGTGATGACCAGTGTGTTCAGCGTCGGCCAGTACTACCTGGAGCGGCGGTACGCCCGCGGCTCGCAGCGCGCCCTGCCGCCCACCCCCTGGCAGCGCGTCAGGGCCAATCTGTTCTCCGGCTCCGGCCGTCGTACCACCGCCGCGGGAGGCGCCCGATGAACGCCATGGTGAAGGCCGAGGGCGTCCACAAGTCCTTCGGCGCCGCCCATATCCTCAAGGGCATCGATCTGGAGGTGGCCCCCCGGGAGGTCTTCTGCCTGATCGGCCCCTCGGGCTCCGGCAAGTCGACCTTCCTGCGCTGTATCAACCATCTGGAGAAGATCAGCGCCGGGCGGCTGTACGTCGACGGCGAGCTGGTCGGCTACCGGCAGAAGGGCGACAAGCTCTACGAGCTGCGGGACAACGAGGTCGCGCTCAAGCGCCGGGACATCGGGATGGTCTTCCAGCGGTTCAACCTCTTCCCGCATATGCGGGCGGTGGAGAACATCATGGAAGCGCCGATGCAGGTCAAGGGCGAGACGCGGATCGTGGCGCGGGAGCGGGCGCTGCGGCTGCTGGACCGGGTGGGCCTGGCCGACCGGGCGGACCACTACCCGTCGCAGCTCTCCGGCGGGCAGCAGCAGCGGGTGGCGATCGCCCGGGCGCTGGCGATGGAGCCCAAGCTGATGCTCTTCGACGAGCCGACGTCGGCGCTCGACCCCGAGCTGGTGGGCGACGTACTTGACGTGATGCGCGATCTCGCCGAGGAGGGCATGACGATGATCGTGGTCACCCATGAGATGGGCTTCGCCCGCGAGGTGGGTGACGCGCTGGTCTTCATGGACGACGGCAAGGTGGTCGAGTCCGGCCATCCCCGGGACGTGCTGACGAATCCGGCGCACGAGCGGACGAAGGCGTTCCTGTCGAAGGTGCTCTGACCGGGCGGGACGCCGGGGCGGGGGCGGTACGGGGTGCTCCGTACCGCCCCCGCCGCACGTCCGGGACCCCCGCCCGCGCCGTACCGGCCCCGGGTCTGTGGCGGCCGGGCCGCCGGACATCGCCGAACGGCGTGCGGCGGGGACGGCGAGTACGGGATCCTGGGCGGCGAAGGCGGCGCCCGTAATACCCTGATTCCAGAATCGCCCATTACGCTTCCCCGCCCCCGACCCCAGACCACCCCGGTAAGGACTACTAGTGGAACTGGCCTCTTACGCAGAAGCTGCCGTGCGCCTGGTCAACACCGAGGAGCCCGGACGCGGCAAGGACGCCCTCACCTCGGTGGAGGCGATCCGGGTACTGTTCGGCCCCGACTCCCAGGCGGCCCGCCGGGCCGGGGACGCGGACGTCACCCGGTTCCGGGCCGTACGGGGACGGCTGCGGGCGGTCTTCACCTCGGCCGCCGAGGGCGACGAGGTCGGCGCGGTCGATCTGCTCAACTCCCTGCTGCTGGAGTTCCCGGTCAGCCCGCAGATCTCCGGCCACGACCAGCGGGACGCCGACGGCCGCCCGGACTGGCATATGCATCTGGCCGAGCACCCCTCGAACGCCACCGCCGGATACGCCGCGATCGCCGCGATGGGCCTGGCGATCCATCTCACGCAGTACGGGGTCGACCGGCTCGGTCTCTGCGGGGCCGCGCCCTGCCGGAACGCCTATCTCGACACCTCGACCAACCGGTCCCGTCGCTACTGCTCGGACCGGTGCGCGACCCGGGCCAATGTGGCCGCCTACCGCGCCCGCAAGCGCCGGGAGACCGAGAAGAGCGCGGAGAGCGCCGAACCGGCCGAGCGGACCGGCCGGACGGCGGAGAGCAGCCACCGGAGCGTCGCCCGCCGCGAACGCTGACCCGGCTCCGGAGGCCGGTACCGGGCCCGGACCCGGGCGAGCAGCAGCTCCGGCGGGACCGTGCCGAATACCCGGCTGTCGCCCTCGGCGCCCGGATTGTCGCCGAGCACCCACCAGCCGCCGTCCCGGCGCTCCGCGACGCGCTTCACGATCAGCAGGTCCTGCTGGAGCGGATGGCGCAGTACGGCCACGTCCCCCGGCCGTACCCGCGCCCCGTACTGCACCAGCAGCCGGTCCCCGTGGCGGAGCGTCGGATACATCGACGGCCCCGTCACCTCCGCGAGACCGAACGGCGCCGCCCGCTCCGGCTCACTCATCCGCCACCTCCGCGTCCCGGTCCCGCCCGGCGCCTCCTCCCGGGCAGACCCCACGGTACGTTCCGCCGGGGGTCCGACGGCGCCCCGGACTTTTGTCGTAAGCCTCAGGGGCAGCCGCGAAAACCGTACCTCCACGGAGTAATGTCCACTCCTGAGAAGACGATCACGAGGAAGGACCGCTCCATGCTCTCCCGCCTGTTCGCACCCAAGGTGAAGGTCAGCGCCCACTGCGACCTGCCCTGCGGTGTCTACGACCCGGCCCAGGCCCGTATCGAGGCCGAGTCGGTCAAGGCCGTCCAGGAGAAGTACCAGGCCAACGAGGACCCCCACTTCCGCGCCCGCGCCACCGTCATCAAGGAGCAGCGCGCCGAGCTCGCCAAGCACCACATCTCGGTGCTGTGGAGCGACTACTTCAAGCCCCCGCACTTCGAGAAGTACCCGGAGCTGCACCAGCTGGTCAACGACACCCTCAAGGCCCTGTCGGCCGCGAAGGCGTCCACCGACCCGGCGACGGGCCAGAAGGCGCTGGACTACATCGCCCAGGTCGACAAGATCTTCTGGGAGACCAAGCAGGCTTGATCAGCCTCTGACCCCGGCCCGTGTCTTCGCGGGTCGCGCCGGTCAACTGTCCGCACCCGGTTCGCGGGCCGCCGAGCACGGCGGCCACGACGGCCCGGGTGCGGTCTTCTTCCGGCCGCTGATGCGCCGGTCACGGCCGGCTCAGAACGGGTCCGCCGGGGTACCGGGCGCGATGTTGTCGAGGATCGCGCGCAGCCATGGCTCGCGGACGGCCGGCAGCCGGACCACGGTATGCCGGAACGTACCCCCGTCGGCCCGGAACCGCTGGTTCGGGAGGAGTGGGGGCGGGTCGTCGCGGAGTACGTCCCGGGGTACGCGGCCCGAGACGGGAACCGGCGGGTACGGCTCCGGCGAGACGAGCCGCAGCCATACCCCCAGCGGCAGGGGCACCGGGTACGCGGACGTCGTCCCCCCGGGGCTCCAGGTCCGCCCCGTCCGGGGATGGACCGGCACCAGAAGGATGTCCGCGTCGGCGGCGGGCCGTCCCGGTCCGGCCGGGACGGCCCG